>JBGQLF010000119.1:0-12242 GCA_041499985.1 Gemmataceae bacterium | reverse complement strand
GATCCAGGATGCGTCCCGCGTCGTCCGCGGGCAACGTGCAACACCCTTGTTGGCTCATCGTCACAGCCTCCCTGAAACCTTGGTTCTGGACAAACACAAGGTATCAGCTGGCTGTGACTTGCGCTAAGACGAACGGTCTTGTGTCTAGCCTCAACGCGCCCAGCCTGTTCTTGATCGCCAAAGACCTGAAACGCCTCCAGGTGTGGGCCTCGGTCAACGAGGCCGACATCGGCAACGTGCGTTCCGGCCAGGCCGTCACCTTCACGGTCGATGCCTACCCGGGCCGAGTGTTCAAAGGAGTGGTCGCCCCGGATCAGCCCCGGCTCAACGCCAGTATGACACAGAATGTGGTCACCTACACGGTCGTGATCAATACGGATAATTCCGACGGCAAATTAGTTCCCTACTTGACCGCTAACCTCCAGTTCGAGGTCAGCAAGCACACCGACGTGCTCCTGGTGCCCAACGCCGCGCTCCGCTGGAAACCGCTGCCGCAACAAGTGGCTCCCGAAGCGCGGGACGAGTACATCGCCAGGCAGCGCCGCAGCAAGGGCCCGGGCGGAGAGCAACCACCCGCTGGCGTGGAGAAGGAGCCGCACGACCGGGGCGTCTTGTGGGTTCAGGACAACGGCTTTGTCCGGCCGGTCAAGGTGCGCATCGGGCTCAGCGATGGTCTCATGACCGAGATCGTCGGCGGCGACCTCCCGGAGGGTGCCTCCGTGGTGGTCGGCGAGAACCGCTCGGAGGGCGGTAACGGGACGAGTAATCCATTCGCCCCCAAGATGTTCAGCGGCAAGAAGCAATCGTAAAGGATCGTTTAGCCGCGAGCTTCGGGCGAGCGCGGGCGGCGCGCTCGCCCGAAGCTCGCGGCTAAACGAAGAGGAGAATCCCCGTGGAACTGATCCAGCTTGAAGACATTCATAAGACGTACCACCTCGGCGAGGTGGATGTGCCCGTGCTCAAGGGCGTGTCGCTGACGATCAACCAGGGCGAACTGGTGGCCCTGATGGGCGTCTCGGGGTCGGGCAAGACCACGCTGATGAACATCCTGGGCTGTCTGGATCGGCCGAGTGAGGGCCGGTACTCGCTCGCTGGCCAGCGCATCGACCTGCTGTCCAACGACGAGCGCGCCCTGGTGCGGAATCGGAAGATCGGCTTTGTCTTCCAGACCTTCAACCTGCTGGCCCGCACCAGCGCCCTGGAAAATGTCATGATGCCGCTCGCCTACACCGCTCAGGAACTGGGGGAGCGCGAGTGGCGCCACCGGGCCCGGGCCCTGCTCGAGCGCGTCGGCCTCGGCGAACGGCTGGACCACGAACCGTCGCAGCTGTCCGGCGGGCAGCAGCAGCGCGTGGCCATCGCCCGCGCCCTGGTGAACAATCCGCCGCTGCTCTTGGCCGACGAACCGACCGGGGCGCTGGATTCGCGCACCACCGAGGAGATCCTGCGGCTATTCCAGCAACTCAATGAGGAAGAGGGGATCACCATCATCCTCGTGACCCACGATGCCAATGTGGCCGACCACGCCCGGCGCGTGATCCGGATCAAGGACGGCCTGATCGAAGGCGACGACTCCGCTGGCCGGAACAGCAAAACTCTCATCGCCGGCGGCGCCGTCCCGCCGGGTGTGTCGGTCACCGCCATTTACCCCGCCCACCGGGAAGGAGCGCAAAGCTTATGAGGAAGCTCTACCGTGTTCTGCGTATGTCCGTGAACGCCTTGCGGCGCAACCTCCTGCGCTCCGCCCTGACCACGCTGGGCATCGTTATCGGCGTGGCTGCCGTCATCGCCATGATGGAGATCGGCAAGGGCTCGTCGGCGGCGGTGCAGCAGACCATCGCCAGCATGGGCGCTAACAACCTGTTGATTCAGCCGGGCACGGCTTCCAGCGGTGGGGTCTCCTTCGGCAGTGGCAGTGTCATCACGCTCACGCCGCAGGACGCCGACGCCATCCTGCGCGAGTGCCGCCCGGCCGTCAGCGCCGTGGCCCCGGTCGTGCGGGCCCGCACTCAGGTGGTCTACGGCAACCGTAACTGGGTGCCGCTCTACATCTATGGCACCACACCGTCCTTTCTCGAAGTGCGCGACTGGGGCGACCTCGAAGAGGGCGAGCCCTTCACCGACCGTGACGTGCTGGGCGGCACCAAGGTGTGCGTGCTCGGGCAGACATTGGTGCGGGAACTGTTCGGCGACCAGTCGCCGCTCGGCAAAGAGGTGCGCGTACAAAACGTATCGTTCCGGGTCGTCGGTGTTCTCAGCCGTAAGGGCGCCAACATGATGGGCCTCGACCAGGACGATATCCTGCTGGCGCCGTGGACCACCATCAAGTACCGGGTGGCGGGCGTATCGGCGAGCACCGCCAACCAGAGCGCCGCCCAGACGGGCAACGCGCCAGGGTCGGTTACGGTCACGGTCAACAGCTTGAGTCAGCTCTACCCCACGGCCAACCCACAGGCTAACCTCTATCCGCAGGCGTCGCTGAACGAGGCCGCGGACACGCCCCAGCCGGTGCGGTTCACCAACGTCGATCAGATCCTGGTGCGTGCCGACGCGCCCGAGGACATCCCCGTGGCGATCCGCGAGATCAGTGCCCTGCTGCACGAGCGTCACCACGTCCGGGCCGGTCAGCCGGACGATTTCAACATCCGCGACATGACCGAGATGAGCAACGCCCTTGCCTCGACGTCGAACCTGATGGCGGCCCTGCTGCTGTGCGTGGCCCTCATCTCGCTGGTCGTCGGCGGCGTCGGCATCATGAACATCATGCTGGTGTCGGTGACCGAGCGGACCAAGGAGATCGGCCTGCGCATGGCGGTCGGGGCCCGCGCCCGAGACATTCTGCGTCAGTTCCTGGTGGAGGCGGTGGTGCTGTGTCTGCTGGGCGGGGCCATGGGGATCGTCTTCGGCCGGGGCGCGTCGTTCCTGGTGCGCGTGTTGCTCCAGTGGCCGACGGAGCCGTCGCTGGGCGCTATTGTTGCGGCCGTGGTCGTTTCGGCGACCGTCGGGGTGGTCTTCGGCTACTACCCGGCCTGGAAAGCGTCGCGGTTGGACCCCATCGAGGCGCTACGGTACGAGTGAGCGCGCGGGTTCAGGTCTGGCGATCCGTCTTGTCCTCGTTTTCAAATCTCCTCAACTTGTCGTACCTCCCCATGATCCGGATCGGACGAGCAATCCCTTGACGGCGTCGTCCGCTGGAAAGAGAATAACGACGCACCTACCTCCGGAAGCCGTTGGATTGGCACAGCGGCAGGAGCCGATGTGGAAGCAGAAAACCATCCACGAAGGACATGAAGGGAGACGAAGGAATCTCTCCTCGGCCCTTCTTTCTTCAGGCTCCTTCGTGTCCTTCGTAGAAGTTTTTCTCCTTCCGGAGAGGTGCTTGCTACCTTGCGACTCTCTGACACCCGGAGGCCCTTCATGCTTCGTTCGGTTGCCCTCTGCGCCCTTGCTCTTGCCGTCTGGTCCCTTCCCTTAGGCGCCGCGGAGGCCCCTCTGCGGATCGCGCCGTTTGAGGCCGATATTACGCCGCCGCTGGGCGCGCCACTGTGCGACGCTCTTGTGCCGCCGGCCAAGGAGATTGTCGATCCGCTCAGCGCGCGCGGCATCGTGATCCTGGCTGAAGGGAAGCCGATCGTGCTCTGCGCCCTCGATTGGGTGGGGATCGGCAATAGCGGGCACGACGCCTTCCGCGCTGCACTCGCCCAGGCCGCCGGGACGACCAAGGATCGCGTCTGTGTCCACTGCCTGCACCAGCACGACGCCCCCGGCTGTGATTTCCAGGCCGACGAGGTGCTCGTTCCGTATGGCCTGGGCGGCAAGCTGTTCGATCCCGCCTTCGCCCGCCAAGCGATCCAGCGCGTTGCCGGCGCCGTTGCCAAGGCGATCCAGAACCCTCGGATGGTCACGCACCTCGGCATCGGCAAGGCCCGGGTCGAACAAGTCGCTTCCAATCGCCGCGTCATGGGTCCGGACGGCAAGGTGAAATATGTCCGCTACAGCTCCACCAAGGACCCCGTGATCCGCCAGGAGCCGGAAGGTGTCATCGACCCGAATGTGCAGCTACTGAGCTTTTGGGACGGCGACCAGCCCGTGGCCTCGATCACCTACTACGCGACCCATCCCCAGAGTTACTACGCCAAGGGCGGCGTCAGCTGCGACTTCCCGGGCCTGGCCCGCGGCCTACGCGACAAGGTCCTCCCCGGCGTCGTCCACGTTCATTTCAACGGAGCCGGCGGCAACGTGACGGCGGGCAAGTACAACGATGGCGACCCCGCCAACCGCATGGTCCTGGCCGATCGTCTCGCCAAGGGGATGAAGCAAGCCTTCGACTCGGCCCAGAGAATCTCGGTGAAGAGCACGGATGTCGCTTGGCGCGTGACGGCGGTTGCGCTGCCTCTGAGCAAGCTTTACAACTCCAAGGACCTGCAAACCCGCGTGGCGGACGAGAAGCTGCCCGTTGCCGAGCGCTTGCGGAACGCTCGGACTCTGGTCTGGACTCGGCGTTGCGAGGCGGGCGACACTATCGATCTGGCCTGCCTGCACATCGGCCCCGCCTACGTGCTGCACATGCCGGGCGAGCTCTTCATCGAATACCAGCTGGCCGCCCAGCAGATGCGGCCGAACTCTCCAGTGCTCATGGCAGCCTATGGCGACTACGGCCCCGGCTACATCGGCACGAGCATTGCCTACACGCAGGGTGGCTATGAAACCGGCCCGGTGTCGCGCGTGGCTCCGGCGGTGGAAGAAGTCCTGATGCGAGGGATGCGGGAACTGCTGAAGTGAGTCTGTCTGTCGCTGACCCGTCGAAACTTCCTGTGCCACTTGTCGCAAGTAAGTGCTTGACACTGCTCAGCCACCGAGTGTACAAGATTGAGTCAGAGAAATCCCCAATCTTTGCCGTGTCGATTGTTGCCCTCTTGTCTGAGGCAATAGGCTCTCAGGGGACTGCGGGATAGAACTGGGCAAAAGAGCGAAGGTCGATGCTCTCAGTAGCGGCCTCTTGCCGGTGCAAACGAGCCCCTCGGTCGGCGTTCCAATCGCCGATCATCGGCTGTTGTACGCGGTGTTATCCATCTTCAAGGTATCGCCCACGGGAGACGTTTCCATGCCACGGTTCGCACTCAAATCCCGTTTCTGGGGGGGCCGAGCGTTCACGCTCATCGAGCTCCTCGTGGTCATTGCCATCATCGCCGTCTTGATTGGCCTGCTGCTCCCGGCCGTGCAGAAGATCCGGGAGGCGGCCAACCGCATGAAATGCACCAACAATCTCAAGCAGCTCGCCCTCGCGTGCCATGCCTATCACGATGTCAACGGCGCCTTCCCCAAGGGCGATGCGGGCGGCTGGGGCAACGACAAGGGGAGCTGGATCTTCTTCACGCTGCCCTACATGGAGCAGAGCAACCTGTACCAGCAGGTGACGGCCCTGCCCAACTACAGCAAGCCGAATGGCTGGAGCATGGCCAATCCCTACCCCACCGGGCCTCTGCCTCCGACCGCGGCGGCCACGCTGGCCACTTACAAGTCGCTCCTGCCCAGCGGCTTCCCGGTGCAGCTGCCCTACATCCGCTGCCCCAGTGATGGGTTTGATGCCGTCAATCCTATCTACACCAACTACCAGGGCATGCAGGGGCCGCAATGCAACTTCGGGCCCTGTGCCCCCGCCGGAGATATCTTCCAGAAGTACTGCAATGGGAGAATTGCTACGGCTGGGGGCACTCCGCCCGCCCTCAGTCCGCCGACGTACCCGGGTTATGGCCCCAGCCCGGCTTATGGCGATACCAATAATGCCTCCGAGTGCCGCGGGATGTTCTGCCGGGGCGCTTCCGGAGCGGATGCGCAAGGGCGACCGCTGGGCGGCCCGACGATCAACATTGCCGCGGTGACCGATGGCACCTCGAACACCATCCTCATCGGCGAAACGTTGGTGGGCCAGAACGAATTCCAGCGCTATGATGGCGGCGGCGGTTGGGCGGCGTTCAACAATGCCTCGGAAATGCAAAGCATCCAGTTCATCAACTGGAAGATCAATGAGACCGATCTGACACAGCCGTGCTGCACGCCGGCCACGGGATCGGCCAATTGCATCTGGAACTGGCACGTCACCTGGGGGGCCAAGTCGAACCACTCGGGTGGGGCGAACTTTGCCTTTGCGGATGGCTCGGTCCACTTCCTGAGTCAGAGCATTGACCACCAGACCTATCAATATCTGGGCTGCCGCAACGACGGCCAGCCTGTGGTCAATGCCTTCTAGGGAAACCGTAGCCCAGGAGGCTGGGCGAACCTGGGCTGCCGCCACGGCGGCCAGCCTGGGACTCTGCTGTGATTCCGACGGTTGCCAGGTGGCCGGCGCACGCCGGCCACCCTGGATTTTTGACTCGAAAGGAAGATGGCAATGCGTGTGCGCAGCTCCTGTAGTGGAGCGCTGGCCCTGCTCAAGGCGAAGGGCAAAACGGCAACGGAAACCGAGCGGTGTTCCGCGTCTGGCTTTACTTTTGCCTTCTTCCTTTTGCCGTGCTGTTTTTGTCTGTTGCTAGGCTGTAGCAGCAGCGGGCCCAAGCCAGTGAAAGTCAAGGGCACGGTCACCCTGGACGGCAAACCGATCGACGGCGCCGGGGTGACATTTCTCTCCACCGGACAAGGGGGGCGCCAGGCAACGGGCATAACCGGCCCCGATGGATCCTTCCAGCTGACAACCTTCACTCCCAATGATGGTGCCCTGCCGGGGGAGTACAAGGTGACCATCGTGTATGGCGAGCAGATATCGGCAAGCGATGTCCCAAAAGCCGAGCAGGGCAAGACTATGAAGGATATGTGGGATGCTTCACAGAAGGCCATGAAGGCCACGGCGAAAAAGCCTCCCAAGTACGTCATCCCGGAGAAGTACAGCGATCCGGGCAAGACCGTGTTGAAACAGCGGGTACCAGCGGAGGGCCCGGTCAAGTTGGACCTCGAGGGCAAATAGCCAGGGATCAGGGATCAGGAGTCAAGAATCATGGCTTGGAGTACTGAGTACTGAGTACTGAGTGCCTGATCCCTGATCCCTGATCCCTGTTGTTTCGAGTGTATCCATGCCCAACCTGCGGCGTGTCCTGTTCGGGCTGTTGTGTCTGGCCGGCGTGCTTGGCCTGGCCGGAGCGGGCGGTGCCTGGTGGTATTCCACGACCCGCCCCGAGTACCGGCTGCGGCGCGGCCAGGAGGCACTGCGCCAAGGCAACGCCGACGAGGCGGAGCGACTAGCCGTGCGGTTGGAAGCCGATGGTTATCCCGACCATGCGCACTTGTTGCGGGGAGAGGTCTTCCTCCGCCAGCTCCGGATCGCCCAGACCGTGAACGAGATCAACCAGATCCGCGAGGAGAATGAGGCGATCCGCATCCAGGGCGGCATCATTTTTGGCTTGGGCTTCCTCTCTCTCCAGCGGCCGGTGGAGGCGGAACGGCTCCTGCTCTACGTGGTCTCCAAGCAACCCGACAACAGGGACGCCCACCGCGGCCTGGCTGCCCTCTACTTTGACCAGGGGGCCCGGGAGCTGGCCTTGCGGCATATTCGCGAGTGGAGCCGTCTTGCACCCGAGGACAGCTATCCCTACCGCTTCCTGGGGATTATTTACACCGACTTCGGCGACAGCAACGCCTGGGCCATCGACGCCTTCCGGGAAGCGTTGCGCCGGCATACGCTGCGCCCGCAATTGAGCGACGAGATCGTCGGAGAAACCAAGCAGGAACTGGCCGAGTTGCTGGTCAAGCAGACGGAATACGTCCAGGCCTTGCAAGTGTTGGACGATTTTGACTCTGGACGCGCCCGGAGCCAGCGGGCGGTCGAACTCCGCGGCGAATGCCTGCGGGGCCTGGCCCAGGCCGCCCCGTTGCTGGCCCTGCTGGACCAGGGCCTGAAGGACTTTCCGTCCTCCGGGAACCTGCTCCGCTTGCGGGCCATGCTGCATCTGGAGGCCGATGAGACGAAAGCGGCCGTTGCCTTGCTCGAACAAGCTCTGCAAATCGACCGGCACGATAACGCGAGCCGTTACCAGCTCGCACAAGCGTATGAAAGTTTGGGGCAGCGGGAGAAAGCCGTCGAGCAACGCCGTCTGATGCAACAATCCCAGGATGCCCTCGATGCGATGTCGAAGTTGAGCGCCGAGGCGATGAGCAAGCCCTGGGATGCGGCGCTGCGCTACCGCCTGGTGGAGATCTGCGAAAAGCTCGACAAGCACCAGGAGGCGGCCATGTGGCGCAAGGCGGCCGCCGTTTGCCCGCCCGCTCCCGAGGCGGCACGCCCTGACTCCCAACCAAGCAACCACGCTGGGCCCAAGTGAGCCCCTCGTGCACGTTTCATCCCTGGGAGAAATCGACCATGCGGGCCCATCACGCTGAAGAGGCTCGGCGAGGAAGGTGGTGGCTGATTGTTGCCACAGCGGTGCTGGTATCGGGTGTCGCGGGGCTCCTCCTCGCCTGGCATAAGAAACCACCCGCTCCCTCGGACGCGCCCACGCCAGCGGCGTCCATCCCAGCGCTCTTTGCCCGGGGCGCCGCTTCCTACTTGCGCCCTGCCAACTACGACGATAGTGGCTATGGCGTGATGGGACTGTATGTTCGACCGATCCAGGATTCGTTGTCCCTGGAGCATATCCGGGACTGTTATCAGGACGCGGGCTACCGCGGGGCCCAGGCCATCCAGCAACAGTTGGACCGGGAACTGTTGCTCCTGCCGCAACAGGTCGAGCGGCTCCAGACCATGGCCCGGTTGTACCTGTACGAAGGAGATTTCCACAAGGCGAGTGCCGTTCTGGACAAGGCGCGGGCGCTGATCGAGGCCGATCCGGAACGGTTGGGGCAGGAGTTTCCCACCATCCTGTTCCTCCAAGGCATCGCTGCCCTGCGGCGCGGGGAAACCGAGAACTGTGTGGAGTGCGGCTGCGAAACCAGCTGCATTTTCCCGATCCAGCCGTCGGCGGTACACCAGAAGCGGGAAGGGTCGCGGCAGGCGGTCCGCTATTTCAGTGAGTATCTCCAGCTTTTTCCGGATGACATCGGTGTGCGCTGGCTGCTCAACATCGCCTCCATGACGCTCGGCGATCCCGACCGCATCCCGCCGCCGCACCGCATCCCGCTGGAACCTTTTCAGTCGAAATTGGACATAGGCCGGTTCGTGGATATCGCCCCCAAGCTGGGCCTCAATCGGCTGAATATGGCCGGCGGCGCCATCCTGGACGACTTTGATAACGACGGGTTGCTGGACCTTGTCGTGACCACGATGGACGAGGGCGGGCCAATGGCGTTTTATCGTAACCGGGGCGATGGTACCTTCGAGGACCGCACCAAGGCCGCCGGGTTGGAGACGCAGCTGGGGGGACTGTACTGCGTCCAGACCGATTACAACAACGATGGCTGGCTGGATATCTTCATTCCGCGTGGCGGCTGGAAGGTGCCCATGCGGCCCAGTCTGCTGCGCAACAACAAGGACGGCACTTTCACCGATGTGACCAAGGAAGCCGGCCTGCTCATCCCGGTCGCGTCGCAAGTCGCTTGCTGGGCCGACTACGATAACGACGGCCACCTGGATCTGTTTGTGGGATCAGAACCCTACCGGGTCGGCGAGAAGATCATTCCCAGTCGCAGCCGGCTCTTCCATAACCATGGCGACGGCACTTTTGAAGAAGTGGGGATCGCGGCCGGCGTCGCCAACGAAGGGTTTATGTGTAAGGGTGCCAGCTGGGGCGATTTCGACGGCGACGGTTACCCGGACCTGTTTGTGTCGAATCAGAATGGCCCCTGCCGCCTGTTCCGCAATAACCGTGACGGCACCTTCACGGACGTGGCCCCGCAGCTCGGCGTGACCCAGCCGCACACCGGCTTTTCCTGCTGGTTCTTTGACTACGACAACGACGGCTGGCTGGATCTCTTCGTGGCCAGCTTTGATCGCAAATTGGGCGATATCATCAATAGCCATCTGGGGCTGCCGCACACGGTGAAGACGTGCCGGCTTTATCGCAATCTCGAAGGCAAACGGTTCGAAGATGTCACGGCAGCAGTCGGGTTGGATCTCGCGATGGCGCCGATGGGTTCTAACTTCGCGGATTTCGACAATGATGGCTTTCTCGACTTCTACCTGGGGACCGGCGATCCGAATTACTCCATGCTGGTGCCGAATCGGATGTTCAAGAACGTGCAGGGC
Source organism: Gemmataceae bacterium (assembly GCA_041499985.1). Taxonomy (GTDB): domain Bacteria; phylum Planctomycetota; class Planctomycetia; order Gemmatales; family Gemmataceae; genus JBGQLF01. Next base: position 2,071 of record JBGQLF010000119.1, on the reverse strand, counting down.
CAGCGCTTTGTGGATATTACCACGTCGAGCGGCACCGGGCATTTGCAAAAAGGCCATGCGGTGGCTTGCGGCGACTGGGACCGTGACGGCAATGTGGACCTGTTTGAGCAGCTGGGCGGGGCTACGCCGGGCGATCGCTTCCGCAATGTGCTGTTCCAGAACCCCGGACACGACAACCACTGGATCACCGTTAAACTGGTCGGTAAGAAGACCAACCGGGCCGCCATCGGCGCCCGTATCAAGATCACGGTGCCGGGCGAGGCCCGCAACACGTTCTACCGCCACGTCAACAGCGGGAGCAGTTTCGGCGCCAACCCCTTGCAACAGACCATCGGCATCGGCAAGGCCACCCAAATCGCCACGCTGGAGGTCTACTGGCCGACCAGCCGGACGACACAGGTCTTTCAGGATGTGCCGATCGACCAGGCGATCGAGATCACGGAATTTGAGAAGGAGTACCGCAAGCTCCACTGGACTCGGATCGTAGTTCCCAAGTGAAGTGCGAGAAAGCCCACAAGCCCACGGATTGCACTCCGTGGGTTTACGCACAGCTAAGGGACAACCGGTACCAAGATGTGCTTGCTCAGTCGTTGCACCAGTTGCTTCAGGCGCGTGTCTTGCGGGTGCACTTCGAGGGCCGGGCGCAGGAGTCGCAGCGCCTCGGCCGGTTGGTCTTGCTGAAGCAGCCAGTCGGCCAGCGTCAGGCGAGCTTCGCTCAGACTCGGCTGGCAGCGAAGGGCGGTGCGCAGGCACTCGATGGCCGCGGCCCGATCGCCTTGCAGGTCCAAACACTGTCCGAGATTGTAGTGGGCGAGCTCGTAATCGGGCTTGAGTTCCGCGGCCCGGCGAAAGCAGGCCGCCGCGGCCCCATGGTCCTTTTGCTGGAAGAGAGCCACGCCCAGGTGAAATTGGATCTCGGCTGCCTCCGGCGTCAACTGGACGGCCCGGCGCAGTGTCTGTTCGGCGGCGGCCCAATTCTCTTGCCGAAGGAGCGCCTTGCCCAGCAGATACCAGCCCCAGTCCGAGTCGGGATAATCGCGCAGCGTTTGTTGGAGCAGCGGGATCGCCTCGCTCACTCGATTCTGGCGAATGCGCTTGTCCGCGAGCTCGAGGCGAACTTGCTTGCCCGTGCGCAACTGCGACACTTCCTCGACAAACGGATCCGGCCAGGCCAAGGCCTCGGGCAACGCAGCGGCTTGGCGGCGGGCTTCCTCGGCGGCGCGGCTGTCGCCCCGCCGCTGATGGATCTCCGCTAGTAGGATGCAAGCGATCTTTTGAGTTCGCGGATCGCCCTTGCACCGGTTGAGGTGGAGGAGGCTGTCGTCCAGCTTACCGGCCCGATACGCCAATTGGCCGAGGCCCAGCTGCGCCCGTGGATGGGCCTCCTGGTGTTGGAGGACACGGCGGAACTGGGCCTCGGCTTCGTCAAAGTAGCCTTGCCCCAGGAGCAATTCCGCCAACCGCTGCCGCGGTGCCTCGGGCGTGTCCCCACACAGCGCGACCGCCTGTTGTAATTTCGGCAGCGCCGCTTCGGGATCGCCGCGGGCAAGCGCGACCCCCTGATAATAAGGCCAGCGCGGCTCGCGCGGATCGAGCGTCTCCGCCTGCGTGAAACACACGTTTGCTTCGGCCGTGAAATCATGTGCGGCCAGGACCATCCCGAGCCGGCCCCAGGCCGAAGCCGAACGCGGTGCTGCCAGGGCCGCCGCACGCGCCTGTTCGACAACTGCCACGATAGCGGGATCAATGCCGGCCAGTGCGAGCGGTGGAGGTTGGGGCGTGCGGGTCTGGTACCAGAGGTAGCTGCCGCTGCCGACAATGAGGATCAAGCCGATAAGCAAGGCCACTCTGGTGCGAAGGCGCCGGCTGGATGGATCGGCAAGTGCAAAGTGCAAAGTACCGGCCGATCGGTTGCCTGGTGTAGACATGGCGCTTGGTCTTCCCTCTCTCAGTTTACAGGGTGCGCTTTCCCAGCCACCGGCCTGCCTTCGCCCTTCCGCAGCACCACCACCTGATCGGCCGATCTGCCGGGGAAGGTTTCTTCAGTTCCGTCCGGCCAAACCACGTCGAT
>JBGQLF010000118.1:0-12340 GCA_041499985.1 Gemmataceae bacterium | reverse complement strand
CGGCGTGCAAGTCCTTGAGCGCCTGCTCCACGAAATGCAAGGCGGCCGCTGCCGCGTAGGCCTGGAAGTACGAGCGAGCCCGATCGCGCTCGATGGCGTTGCTCCACTTGGGAATCTTCCACTCCAGCTCGACTTCCGGCAACAGCGCCGTCCTGGGCAGGTAGATCTTGACGCTCTGGCCGGTCGCCTTGATGTAGCCGATATCCACCAGGCCCGAGAGCGCGGTCGACCACAAGCGGGCAATCGGACCGCCGCCCGTATCCAGGGCGAGGTAGTCGCCTGTCCGTTTGTCGTACCAGCGGGGCGACATCACCCAGGTGTACTTGTCGGCGAAGTTCCGCTTCTGCGGGCGGGGGATGGTCGTCTGGTTCCACGGATGCCGTTGATCGATTGGGTTGCCGAGCGGGTCCGACTTGACGAAGGTCTCGCCATGCTGCCAGTCGTCGTAGTAGGAACTGCCCAGCAGAATGCGAATGCCGAGGTTGATGTCGACCAGGTTGTTCGTGACCAGTTCACCGTCCACGATGATCCCCGGCGTGACGTACATCGCCTTGCCCCACTCATTCATACGGCGATACGTATAGTCGGTGACAGCGGGATTCATGAACGATCCCCAGCAACCCAGCAGGATGCGTCGCCGGCCGACCTCTTCATAACCGGGCAGCGCCTGGTAGAAGAAATCGAACAGGTCGTCATGCATCGGCACGACCTTTTTCATGAACTCGACGTACTTCATGAGCCGGACCAGGTAGTCCGTGAACAGCTGCTGCGTGGGCACCGTCCCGACGCCGCCAGGGTAGAGCGTGGAGGGGTGCACATGCCGGCCTTCCATCAGGCAGAACATCTCACGCGTCAACCGGCTCATCTGCAAGGCTTCGCGGTAAAAGGCTCCGGTGAAGGGATTGAGTGAGCGCATGATGTCCGCGATGGTGCGGTTGCCGTGGAGGGCGGCATTCGGGGCAGCGGTGTTTTCGGCCTTGGCTAGGACGCTTGGATTGGTCTCCTTGACCATCTGTTCGCAGAAGTCCACGCCGACCAGGTTGTCCTGGAAGATGCAATGGTCGAACATGTACTCGGCGGCCTCGCCGAGGTTGATGATCCATTCGGCCATCGGCGGCGGGTTGACGCCGAAAGCCATGTTCTGGGCGTAGACCGCGCAGGTGGCGTGATTATCGCCGCAGATGCCGCAGATCCGGCTGGTGATGAAGTGGGCGTCGCGCGGATCCTTGCCTTTCATGAAGATGCTGTAGCCACGGAAAATGGACGAGGTGCTGTGGCATTCGGCGACCTTGCGATTCTCAAAATCGATCTTGGTATAGATCCCCAGGCTGCCGACGATGCGGGTGATTGGATCCCAGGACATCTCGACCAGTTTGCGAGGCGCCTGGACGGTTGTCGTTTCGGCCATTGACGTTTCTCCCTGGTTCGGTGAGGGCTCACCCGATCCCACTCACTCGACACGTTGTTAGCAAATCCTCGGTAGCTGTTCCCCCGCGAGCATGCTGACCACCCGCTCGCCACCGACCAGCGATTTCATGAGCACCATGCCAGGATGCTCGGCCACGACTTCACCGATGATTGCGGCGTTACGCCCCAGCGGATGGCCGCGCATCACCTCGAGTAGCCGGTCGGCGTCCGCGGATGGGACGACGGCCATCAGCTTTCCTTCGTTGGCGACATAGAGTGGGTCCAGCCCCAGCATCTCGCAGGCGGCATGCACCTCCGCGCGAATCGGGATCGCCGCCTCCATCAGACGGATGCCCACCCGCGAAGCGGCCGCCAGCTCGTTCAATGCACTCGACAAGCCCCCGCGCGTCGGGTCCCGCATGCAGCGGATTCCGGGGCAGGCTTCGAGCATGGCCTGTGTCAGGCCGCTGAGTGGAGCCGTATCGCTTTCCAGGACGGTCTCAAACTCCAGTCCCTCGCGCACCGACATGATGGCGATACCGTGGTCGCCAAGCGTGCCCGAAATCAGGATGCGGTCGCCGGGCCGGGCGGCGCGAATCGACAGCGTACGCCCCTCCGGCACCAAACCAATACCAGAAGTCGTGATAAAGACCTGATCGCCTTTGCCTCGGTCGACGACTTTCGTATCGCCGGTGACCAGGGCTACGTGAGCGGTGTCACACGCTTCGCGCATTGAGGCGACGATGCGCGTCAGGTCGGGTAGCGCCAGACCTTCTTCCAAGATGAACGCCGCGGAGAGGAACTGCGGCACGGCGCCGCCAACAGCGAGATCGTTCACGGTGCCATGCACCGCCAGCCGGCCGATGTCGCCGCCGGGAAAAAACAAGGGGCGGACGACAAAGGCATCGGTGGTGAAGGCAATGCGGGGCATCTGGACCCCGTTGTTCGGACCACCCAGGCGGACCGTCGCCTGATCCTCCAGGGCGGCGAGCACCTCGTTGCCGAAGCCCGGCACGAAGAGCCGCTGGATCAGGTCAGCGGTCAACCTGCCGCCGCTGCCGTGTCCAAGCAGGATGCGGTCGTACTGGGACTTGGGCAGCGGGCAGCTGCCGAAGAGTCCCGCAGGGATGGAGCCAACGGGGTCGGCCATATTAGATCACATCTTCCTTCCCGCGGATGGACGCCCCGACTCGCCGGCCTTCTTCCAGATGACGGCCGTAGGCGTAATAGGCTGCACAGGCGCCTTCCGCCGACACCATCGTGGCGCCCAGTGGGGTCAGCGGTGTACACGGTTTGCCGAACGCGGGACACTCGTGTGGCTTCTTCAGACCCTTGAGTATCTGGCCGCTGATGCACACGGACGATTCCTGCGTCTCGATCGCGTCCACGTCGAACAACCGTTCGGCGTCGTGCGCGCGATATTCGTAACGCAGTTTGAACCCACTCTTGGGAATCAGGCCGATGCCCCGCCACTTGCGATCACAGACTTCGAATACCTCGTCGATCAGCTTCTTGGATTGGAGGTTGCCCTCGCGGCGGACCGCCCGGCTGTACTGGTTTTCCACTTCCGCCCTGCCCTCTTCGAGCTGCCGCACGGTGCGCAGTACGCCTTCGAGCAGGTCGATCGGCTCGAAGCCGGTGATGACGATCGGTACGTGGTAGCGGCTCGCGATCGGCTCGTATTCCGTGTACCCCATCACCGTGCAGACGTGCCCCGGCCCGAGGAACCCCTGCACGCGGTTGCCCGGCGCTTGCAGGATGGCGGTCATCGACGGCGGTACCAGCACGTGCGAGACCAGCACACTGAAGTTGGCCAGTTGCCGGCGCTTCGCGAGCCAGACGGCCATGGCGTTGGGCGGAGCCGTCGTCTCGAAGCCGATGGCGAAGAACACCACCTTGCGATCAGGATTTGCTGCCGCCAGGTTGACCGCGTCCAGCGGCGAATAGACGATGCGTACTTCGCTGCCCTGGGACTTCAGTTGGAGCAGGTCGCCGTGTGATCCGGGCACGCGGAGCATATCGCCGAAGGAGCAGAAGATGACGTCCGGGCGGGAGGCAATGGCGTGGGCCCGGTCGATCATTTCCAGGGAGGTGACACAGACCGGACAGCCAGGGCCGTGCACGAGCTCGATCCCCGGCGGCAGGATCTCGTCGATACCGTACTTGACGATCGTGTGGGTCTGGCCGCCGCAGACTTCCATGAGGGTCCAGGGTCGTGTCACGGTGCGCGCGATGGCGGTGCTCAGCTTGCCTGCCGTGGAGGCGTCCCGGTATTCATCGACATACTTCATGGGGAGGGCACCTTCAGCTCGTCGAGTTGCTTCATCTCATCGAGGAACTCGAATACGCGTCGTGCCTCGGCCTCATCAATGCGCGACAGGGCAAAGCCGACATGGACCAGGACGTACTCGCCAGGCTGGACCTCGGGCACGTGTTCCAGGCAAACGCGCTTGGTCACGCCGCTGAAATCGACCTTGCCCATGAGCACGTCGTGCTCGCGATAGGTCGCGATTACTTTACCGGGGATTCCGAGGCACATCGTTGTTTCCTTGGGTCGAGTGGGAGTTGGGAAGCGGGCCGCCACGCCGCGATGGCGAGCTGTCCCAGGCTCAAGCCGCCGTCATTCGGCGGTACCAGACGGTGTCGGTACACGCGAAAGCCTTCGCCCTTTAGCCGGATGCTCACCTCCTGCGTGAGCAACACGTTCAGGAAGACACCGCCGCTCAGGACCACGGCTCTGAGTCCCGTCGCTGTTCGAAGCAGACTACAGACATGGGCGATAAGGTCAACCAGAGTGGAGTGGAAACGCCGGGCGATGTGGGCGGCAGCGACACCTTGGCTCACCTCCGCGGCGACCGCCCGGATGAGGGGACGCGTATCCACGACCAGCGTTGTCTGGGCCGCACTCACTTCAAACGGATACGCTCGGTCGGCGGCAGTCTCTGTCGCCAGCCACTCGAGCTCAACCGCTGCTTGTCCTTCGTAACGAACGCGATCCCGCACACCAGCGAGGGCGGCCACGGCATCGAATAGTCGTCCCGCGCTGGAAGTCAACGGCGTCCGGAAACGCCGCTCCAACATCCGCTCGATAGTTCGGAACTCTAGGGGCAAAAGCCGTGCCCGCAGCGGCGCACTCTCGACTTGAGCGTCCCGGAGATGGGCGACCGCCATACGCCACGGTTCCCGGATGGCCTGGTCGCCGCCCGGCATGCCGACATAACGCAGGTGCGCGGCCCGGCGAAAATGCTGGTAGTCGCCGATCAGGAACTCGCCGCCCCAGACGGCGCCATCGGTGCCGAAGCCCGTGCCATCGAACGTGACGCCAATCACTGGCTCAGCCAGCCCGTGCTCAGCCATGCAGCTGGCCATATGCGCATGATGATGCTGGACACCAAGCAGTTCGCTTCCTTCTTGTGCCGCGCGCTCGAGCGCGTACCGCGACGTTCCATAATCAGGATGTAAATCGTGAACCAGGCGCTGCGGTTGGATAGCGAAGAGCTGCTCATAGAGGGCGACGTCCTGGACAAACGCCCGGTAAGCCTCGTAATGATCGAGGTCGCCCAGGTGATGGCTGACGAAGGCCTGGCGGTCGCGTCCCAGGGCGAAGGTCACCTTGAGCTGTCCGCCAAGCGCCAAGGTCGGACACGGGCACGCTCGAGGCAAGCCGATTGGCTGCGGCGCGTAGCCACGGGAACGCCGCACCGGCAGCTCCCAGCCGTCGACGATTCGTGTGACCGAGTCATCGCAGCGGACGTGAATCGGGCGGTCATGGATCAAAAACAGGTCCGCAATAGCGGCCAACTTCTCCAGTGCCTCGTCGTCTTCATAGGCGATTGGTTCCTCGGAGCGGTTGCCACTGGTCATGACGAGTGGCATGCCGTCCAGGATCCGGAGCAGAAGATGATGCAGCGGTGTATAGGGCAGCATGACGCCGAGCCAGGGGTTGCGTGGCGCCACGTCTTCAGCGATCGCGCTGGGACGCCGCTTGCGCAGAAGGACAATCGGGCGCCGCGACGAGAACAACAGCTCGCGCTCGGCCGGTTGTGTCTGGCACAGGGCCTCCACCGCTTCGAGATCCGCAACCATGATGGCGAACGGCTTGTCGTCCCGATGTTTGCGGCGCCGCAGTTCCTGGACCGCCGCCCGGTTTTGTGCCGCGCAGACGAGGTGATAGCCACCCAGTCCTTTCAGGGCACCAATCTGGCCGGCGCGCAGAGCCTCGGCGAAGTGAGCAAGCGGGTTGCTGGTCTCGATCCGTTCGCCGGAAGCGCTGAAGACCTGAAGCCGCGGTCCGCAGACGGGACAGGCAGTCGGCTGCGCATGGAAGCGCCGAGCGGTGGGATCCTCGTACTCGGCGCGGCAGGCCGGGCACATCACGAAAGAGACCATCGTCGTCCGTGGACGATCGTACGGTGCACCCGTGATGATCGTCAGTCGCGGCCCACAGTGGGTGCAATTCAGGAAGGGATAGCCGTAACGCCGGTCGGCCGGGTCGAGCATTTCGGCGAGGCATTCCGAACACGTGGCCACATCGGGGGAGATGAAAATCGGACTGGAGGCATCGGCTTCGCTGGACTCGATGCGGAACTGGTGCTCTCCCCGAGGCGTGCGGCGTTCCCAGGATAAGTGTTCAATGCGCGCCAGGGTTGGAGGTTGGTCGGCGAGTTCAGCCAGGAAACGCTCGAGGACAGGGGATTCGCCTTCGACTTCGATCAGAACACTGCCCGTCTGGTTCTTGACGAAGCCATGCAATTGGAGGCGCGCGGCCAGGTTGTACACGAACGGTCGGAAGCCGACTCCCTGGACGATGCCGCATATCAGAATCGCTCGGCGTTCCATGATGGCAGCCCGTGAAAAGGCGTTGCTTCCAGAACGGGCGGAGAGCAAACGGCGAGCCGATTGCTCGGGCGCAGCTATTCTATAGCCAGCGGCGCCGGTGGAGCGGACCAACTTCCGTTAGCGGTTCACGCAGGGGTTTGGAAACGAGAAGCTACTGGCCAGAAAGGTGATCCCCATGAACGCAACGAAATCCGCCAGCCCGCAGCTCCCACGGGCGTTCACGCTGCGCATGCTGGTGATCGTCGGACTTGGCCTTGTGGTCCTGGGTTGGCTCTTTTCTCAGCAGCCCATGCCGCAGAATCCGTCCTATCACCAGTTCGCCGACCAACGTACTTTGTTGGGGATTCCGCACTTGCTGAACGTCATCTCGAATGTCCCTTTCGTCCTGATCGGCCTACTCGGCTTGAGATTCCTCTGGCGGAAGGATGTCGTACGGCCCGGTGGCCCGTTTCGTGAGCCGGGCGAGCGCTGGCCCTTCGTGCTGCTCTTCCTCGGTGTCGGGTTGACCGGCTTTGGCTCCGCCTACTACCACCTGGAGCCGACCAACGAGCGGCTCGTGTGGGATCGACTGCCGATGGCGCTGGCGTTCACGTCCTTCTTCGCCAGCATCCTGGGCGAACGGATCGGTCCGAAGATCGGCCTGCGGCTGTTGCTGCCGTTCGTTGCGGTAGGGATCGCCAGCGTCGTGTACTGGCACTGGACCGAGAAGCAGGGTCGGGGGGATCTCCGTCCGTACTATTTCGTGCAGTTCTTTCCCATACTGGCGATCCCGTTGATGCTCTTGCTGTTCCCGCCGTCCTACACACGGACCACCGATCTGTTCATCGCGCTGGGCTGGTACGTCCTGGCGAAGGTCTGCGAGGATCCTTTCGATGGCGCCATCTTTGCCCAGGGCGGATGGGTGAGCGGGCACACCTTGAAGCATTTGGCGGCGGCGGCAGGCGCCTACTGGATTCTGCGGATGCTCCAGGCACGTCAGCCCGTGGGATTGGCCTGCAATATCGAAGTTTCCACCAGCAAGTCAGCAAACGCTTTCTGATCTTCAGCTAGCGCAGGCGCGAACCAGGCAAGTTTCTATAGTGGACAAGATGAACGTACAGCTCCCCGAGATTCGGCCGGAAGAACGTACGCCCCTGGTGGAGGCGTTGCTGGATGTCGTGCGCGAGTTGCTCCAGCGGGTGGATGACCTGGAAGCCACGAACGGTCAGCTCAGCCAAGCTGCCCCGGGTGCTCTTCTGCTGGAGTTGGAATCGAGGCGAAAAGAGCTGGGCATGTCGATCGAGGCGCTGGTGCGGCGAAGTGGTGTCTCGCGGGCAACCGTTCGGCGCCTTCTCCTGGAGCGGCCGGTTCACGTGGATCTGGCCAACGTACTGGCGATCGCCGAGGCCCTCGGTGTTGACTTGCTGGCTCGGCGTCGAACGAACTTCAAGGAACAGCAGGCGAAGCAGAAGGCGCGGCGCCTGGTCGGGATGGTACAGGGAACGATGGGACTCGAATCCCAAGGAGTCCGGCGCGGCGCCATCGAAGAGATGGTTGATCAAACCACCCACCAACTCCTCGCCGGCTCGCCCCGATCGCTGTGGAGTGAGTAGTGGCCCTCTGGAAATCACTCCCTGGCGAAACACCGATCGACGATATCTCTGGCCTGAAAATCAAAGGAATCCTCTCTCGAAAGCAGCTGAACGAAGCGGAAGCAGCGAACATCCTGAAGGCGACGCTGAAGTACTTCGCAGGGCCGCTAACAAGAAAACGCGCCCGTTTCGATTTGTCCTGGTCCCTGCGCCTCCATCGCGAAATGTTTGGAGATGTGTGGAGGTGGGCAGGCGTCCTGCGAACAGAGAACAAGAATATCGGTGTTCCGTGGAACCAAGTTGAAACCCGGCTGTACGGTCTGTTGGAGAATCTCAAGTACTGGAAGGATATTCCCTTCCTGGAACAAGCGGCCAGCCTCCACCACCAAGCGGTGGCCATCCACCCCTTCCACAACGGCAATGGCCGCTGGTCCCGCATGCTGGCTAACATCTGGCTCAAGCTAAACAAGCGCTTGCTGACCGCATGGCCGGAGCAACTCATCGGCGAAACAAGCCCCATCCGGCAAGAGTATCTCGCCGCCATCCGCGCTGCGGACGAGGGAGACTGTGGACCACTTATCCAGCTTCACCGACGTTTCACACCAGATGCATAATCCTTGCTACCATCGCCGATAGTACGCCCTGGAGCGTGTGTCGGAGACCCCAATTGTAGGGGCTACGTACCCAGTGGCCAGCTGATGGGCTCTACCCAGGTGATCGAGCTCGGCGAGAAGGGGGGCAATCCGCTCCTCCAATGCCGCCGCCGATGCCCACAACGGCTGGGCACTCTGCCCCATCCCCATCGCTGTCAGCGCCTGCGCCTGCGACAGCACGGCCGACTTTTCGGCTAGCAACTCGTCGAGTAGCGCCCGGGACCGTTTAGCCTTGGCCACGTTTGGCCTCCTCGAATGCATGTCGGGTGAAGCGGATGCGGTGGCCCCTGACGGAGAAGGCACAGACGACCACGTACGCATCCCACGCGAACGGGTTGTCCCGCGCCTGCGCGACCTTGGTGCGGTGCCGTCGCCCCAGTTCAGCAGAGAGTTCCGTGCCACTAATCTCCAGCACCGCTTTCCGCCTCCGCGCGGTAGTCCGCGCGTCCCCCGTAATCCGTGCGATGGTTCTGTCATCATCGTCATCGCCACCGATGCGCCTCTGGACAGTCGCAACCTGCGCCGGCTGGCGGCACGGTCGATGCTGGGGCTGGCCCGCACCGGTTCGTGGGCCGCCAACGGCAGCGGCGATTACGCGCTTGCCTTCTCCACCGCGCCGGAAGTTCGCATCCGTCGAAACCCGACCCAAGCGGTGCGCGCGGTCCAGGTGCTCTCCAATGAGGTCCTGGATCCGTTGTTCCTCGCCGTGGTCGAGGCAACCGAGGAAGCCATCTACAACTCGCTCTTCCGGGCCACGACCATGACCGGCCGGGGCCATACGGTCCAGGCCCTCCCGCTCGACCGCACGCTCCAGATCCTGCGCAAGTATGGTTGCCTCGCCCCCGCCAAGTGAGCAGCCGGCCCACACGCGGGTAAACTACTCTCCGTGGACTTGTAGTACCATACCATTTTTGGCATACTATGAGCACGGGGAACGGTCCCAGGCCGGTCTTCTGGGTCGGGTCGAGCCACAAGGATTTGCAGGGGCTGCCGCCCGAGGTACGAAAGCTCTTTGGCTTTGCCATCTGGCAGGCCCAGATCGGTCGCACGCACCTGGCCGCAAAACCCCTCAAAGGTTTTGGCGGTGCGAGTGTCCTTGAAGTGGTCGAGGACCACGACGGGAGCACCTACCGGGCGGTCTACACGGTGCGGTTCGCTGGCGTGGTGTACGCCCTTCACGTCTTTCAGAAGAAGTCAGAAGAAGGGTGTAAGGACGCCGAAGCAGGAGATCGAGCTGATTCGGAAGCGCCTTCAAGCTACGGAGGAACACTATGCGAAATGGAGTCAGGAGCAAGAGAGCGAAGCCGAAAGAAGAGGCGATCACGATTGAGCCGAGCAGCGGCAATGTCTTTGCCGACCTAGGACTCCCAAACCCGGAGGAGCTGTTGGCGAAGGTCCAGCTAGTCCAGCGGATCATCGATATCATCGCGGAGCGGAAACTGACTCAAGCCCGGGCCGCAACGCTTCTCGGCACCGACCAGCCCAAGGTTTCGGCCCTGCTGCGGGGAAAGCTCGATGGTTTCTCCTCGGATCGGCTCTTTCGGTTCCTGAACGCCCTCGGGCAGAATGTCGAGATTGTTATCCGGCCGACCAGGCGGGCGGGCGAGCAGGCGTCCACAAGGGTCGCTTCGGCGTGATGCCATAGCGGTGTGAATCGGGCGGGGTAGGCGACTACCGGCCTAGCCCGAAGGCACGTGAAGCTTGGCAACGGACCTATCCTTCGCAAGGCGGCCCATGCGTCGGATAAACCCGGAAGAGGAGGTAAGGGGGCTTCTTCCCCGCGACCAAATTCTCTTCTCGGCGAGGGCCAGAAGACGGTATGGTGGTTAGAGACTGGTTCCCAAGCGGCCCCAGAGGTGGACGCCATGTTGACGAGCAGTGGACAGAAGGAACAGGAACCACCCAAACAAGAGGCGGCCGACCTGCCCCAGAACAACCCTGGCTGCTCTGGACACGACCAGCCAGATTCGCTTCCAGAGCAGGCCTGGGAAGCTTTCTCCCGCGACCTGGAGGACCTCCTCCGTACGGACCCGGGCAAATGGGTTGCCTACCGCGGAGCAGACCGCGTGTACACGGGGGATAGTCAGTCAGCCGTCTATCAGGAATGCCTCAACCGTGGCTTGGCTCCGGAAGAGTTGTTCGTGGAGCTGGTCTACCCTGCCGCTACCGAAAAGCCGACCGTTTTTCTTCCTCCTACTCCGAACTTCCCCGAAGATGAGGCATAAGGCGAGTTGCCCGCGCTGACACCGAACTCGACACCCAATACGCTGGGAGAGCAGCCGCTTAGGCGGCGACCTCCGCACCTACTGTTCCTTACCCTGATGCCCAAGCAATGCGGAGGTCGTTGTGCCTGTGCAGGTGCGGAAAATGCCGTTCTCCGACAAAAAACGAAAAGAATCCATTGTGGGCGTGGAGGTGGAAATCTTCGCTTATGAACCGGTGGTATGGGTGAGTGTGACTCGTCCCGAGATCACCATTCTGCCTCCGGATGCGCACAAGTTCCTTGCCATCGCCGATACAGGAAACACGGTTGCCTTCAACATCCGCGAAGACCACCTCACGGCCTGGACCGGGCTCAAAGCCGTTGACTTGTCCCCGGCGCCGCCGGGTAAAGTTGCTGACGCCAGTGGCAGGACCGAGGAATTCAAACGTCGCCAAGCCAAAGTTTGGCTGCATCCTTACCCTGAAGGCACAGGCGTTGGACCGCGCGATCTCAACATAGCCGGCGGCATCCTCGTTTATGAAAGTCCTTCTGGCGGGCAGTCACCACTGGCCACGCCTCAACCAGTTGGTCCCCATTTGCCGTTTCTCGGAGCACGAGCCTTTTTCCCGACGAAGCTCGCGGTTTTCGTCGATTACGAGCTGCTCCAGGTGACCATCGGTGACGAGCGCCGATTTCCATAGCGCTCACTTCTTTCGCCAGGCCACTGCACATGCTTAGATGGCCGCGAGATGCCGAGAGGTCGAGTCTGGGCCAAGTAGGGTCCGTCGAGTCTGCGAAGGTGCACCGGACCGCGAACGATCGCCTCGCGGAGACGGTGCCCGAGAACAAGGCGGCGGAGAGCGTGGGCCGCTTCCGCCGCCGGCATGCGCCTCGGTTGGCCGCGCCCCCGACCGGTCACGGCTTCTCCGGCAGCGGCGTGGCGTTCCAGATCGTCAACCTGTCGCCCGTGCGACTGGCGAGCAAGTGGCCGTTCGGACTGAAAACCACGCGCTCAAACTTGCCCGCTTTGAGGGTGAGCAACTCCTGGGGGTCTGGGCATCCCACACCTTGACCTCACCTGGGAAAAAGGGGTCGCCTGAGCTCGAAGCCAGGCGTTGGCCGTCCGGGCTGAAGACCACGCTGTTGACCCCGCTGGTGTGTCCCTTGCATGTAAGGAGTTCCTGGCCGGTCTGCGCATCCAACACCTTCACCTCTGCGCCAGCAGAACTGGCCAGGCGCTTGCCGTCCGGGCTGAAGACCACGCTTCCGCTCACTCTGCCGTGCAGTTTGAGAGTGAGCAGCTCCTGGCCGGTCTGGGCATCCCAGACCTTCAGCTCTCCGCCGCCCGAGCTGGCGAGGCGTTTGCCATCCGGGCTGAAGGCTATGGCGAAGCCACCGCCGGGGGCGTCTGCGCCGAAGCCACCGCCCTTGACGGAGAGGATCTCCTGGCCGGTCTGGGCATCCCATACTCGTGTCTCTCCTGCCTTCCACCTGCCTTCCACCCGTTCCCAGCTTTGACTGGCCAGGCGTTTGCCGTCCGGGCTGAAGACCACGCGGTGGACCTGTCCGGTGTGTCCCTTGCTGGTAAGCAACTCCTGGGCAGTCTGCGCATCCCAGACCTTCAGCTCTCCGCCGCCCGAGCTGGCGAGGCGTTTGCCATCCGGGCT
>JBGQLF010000117.1:0-12347 GCA_041499985.1 Gemmataceae bacterium | reverse complement strand
GCGCCAGCCCAAGACGCTGGCCGGCGGAGCCACACCCGAACATCTGACCGCGGGGGAAGCGCGGCGCTATGCGCGCGCAGCGTCCTCACCAGGGGAGGCGACCGAGCTCGACCCGGCGCGGTTTGTGCGGCAGCTGTCGGACCCGGGCCAGCCGCCCGTCGATCCGACGGCCGGGTTGCTGGCGTATGAAGGATTCGACTATCCCGACCCCCAGCTCCTCCGATCCGGGATGGCCAACGGTGGCAGCGGTTGGACGACTCCCTGGACGCCCGGCTTTGCCCGCCCGCTCAACGAGGGCGATCGGAACCGGCGCGCGCTCAACGTCAAGGAGAACCTGGTCCGCCCCGGCGCCGCAGTGCCTTCCCTGGGCGGTTGCTTCGACTATGCGGGTTTCGCAAAGTACTGGCGCCGCCTGGCCACTCCGGTCCGCCTGGATACCGATGGCGTCTATTTCCTCAGTTTCCTGTTCCGCCGTCAGGGTCCCCCCGCGGATCCGCTCAACGCCCTGGCCGTGCTGCTGCGCACGACCGACGAATTGCCGCCGAAGCCGGAGGATCCCCGCAAACGGTTGAATATCGGTGTGGGCGGAGCGAATCAGCTCTTCACGCACCTCCAGCAGGTCGGCTCGCGAACGCCGCTGCCCCTGAGCTACGGCGAGACCTATCTGCTCGTCGCCAAGATCGCCGCGAGCCGTTCGCATCCCGATCAGGTGTTCATGCGCGTGTATGCACCCGCAGAGCCGATCGAACGCGAGGAGCCGAGCAGCTGGTCCGTGGTCGGCCCACCGTTCCACAGCGATTTGGTCTTCGACTGGCTGGAAGTCCATATCAATAGCAAAACGCGCCAGACGATCGACGAGATTCGCCTGGGCACGAGTTGGTCATCCGTGACGGCTCCCTGGATTGGCATGCCGGGAGCCGAGAAAGCTGGAAGGTTGAAGGACGAATTCTAATCTCATCCTTCCGAAGTCCTGTTCTCTTGGAGGTCCTCATGTTCGTCTCCTCTCCTCGGTCGGGCCACCGGCCTCGTTTAGCCTTCACACTGATCGAGTTGCTCGTGGTGATCGCCATCATTGCCGTGTTGATCGGGCTGCTGCTGCCGGCGGTGCAAAAAGTGCGCGAGGCCGCCAACCGGATGAAGTGCGCCAACAACCTGAAGCAGCTCGGTTTGGCCATGCACAACTTTCATGACACCTACGGTTTTCTCCCCTTTGCCCGGACTGGGGGCCGCCCCCAGAGCATTTCCTGGGCCCCGCTGATTCAGCCGTACATCGAGCAGGACAACTTGCTCAAAGTCTTTACGACGCCCATCTCCAATGGTGCCGGCGGTACGTTTCCCATGTACACGCCCAGCAGCGAAGGCACCACCAACCTGAATATCACCATCAACAACATCAATCGCACGGAGTTCCAGGCCACGGGGGCGATGAGGATTCCGGTGCCCATCTTCAACTGCCCGACGCGCCGCAGTGCACCATCCATTTCCATCAATGGCGGCCGAGAATACGGCGCCGTTCAAGGGATTTGCGCGGATTACGGCGTGTGCTTTGGAACCACGAGTTCCGCTACCGCCAATAATGGCGCCTTCTGGCTCAACCAAAACTATGCGATCGGCCTCGGATTCTCGGCAATCAGTGATGGACTAAGCAACACCTTGCTGATGGGAGAAAAGCACGTCCGGCCTGCGGACCTGGGCAACCTCAATCAAACGGACCGAGTGGATCCGAATGTGGTCAAAACCCCCGGCCTGGACTCGTTCGACTTCTGCATCTACTCCGGGAAAGCCGCCTGGTCGGCTGGCCGGCTCGCCGGACCAAGTAATCCCCTGGCGATCAGCATCGAGGAACCCAACAATGTGCAGTTCGGGAGCTGGCATCCGGGCGTGGTCCAGTTCCTGTTCGGCGACAGTCACGTGCAGGCGCTGAGTACCTCCATGTCCAGCACGACTCTGGGGTTGCTCGCCAACCGCTTTGATGGCAACCCGATACCGAACTATTAGAAGCTTGGCCTGGTTCCAACGTGGGTGTCACGCCCTGAGTCTGCGAAGGGCGTGGGGCCGCCAGACACGCCCTTCGCAGACTTAGGGCTTGCCACCCGGACAAAGCGCCAGCGAGGGAGGAGCTTCCCTCGTTGGCGCTTCCGGCGAGTTAAGAGGTCCGTCTATGATCTTTCCAGAGACCTTGCCCATGCGGTTCCCGCTTCCTGGAGTCCGGCCGGTCCTGTTGGCGGCCCTGGTGCTGGTGCTAAGCAGCGCGGCGGGCTGCGCCGGCGGCCTTCAGCCTGTACAAGGGAAAGTGACCCTGGAAGATGGCACACCCCTGACCAAGGGCTTAGTTGTCGTTGAGAGTGCCGAGGGAAAGCCGCCGATCACGGCCCGAGGCGATATCCAGGCGGATGGCAGCTACCGGCTGAGCACGTACAAGCCCGGCGATGGCGTGCCGCTGGGCAAGTATCGGGTACTGATCTCGGCGCAGGACTTCGGGAATATCGATGGACTCGAAGGGCCGCGGCGGCCTCCGCCTTTTGACAAGCGCTATACGGACTTCGGCACCTCCGGACTGGAGTTTGAAGTCACGGCTGGGTCGAATGACTTTCCGATCCATCTGACCAAGGCCGGGAAGGCTCGCCGGTAACACCTTGGAGGATCTGACATGCCCGCTCCGCGTCTGGGGGCTCCCACCGTCCTGGCAGGCTTCGCGGTATTCAGCCTGGCACTCAGCCCGGGTGCATCCTGGGCCCAAGCGAACCAGATCAGCTACCGATTTGCCTTCGGACGTGGAAAGGTCGAGCCGGGGTATATCCAGGTCCTGCCGACAAGGATGTACTCGAAAGAACTCGGCTATGGGTTCGACGTGGGATCCAAGGTGACAGCAGTCGACCGGGGTGGAGAGGATGCGCCGGGCAGTGGTTTCTGCACCAGCGCCAAACCCTTTTTCTTCTCAGTCGCTCTGCCCGAGGGCAATTACACCGTCACGGTCACACTCGGGGATCGGGCTGGGGAATCGACCACAACCGTGAAAGCGGAGCTGCGCCGGCTGATGCTGGAGCGAGTCCAGACGGCCCTGGGGAAAATCGAGACCCGATCGTTTACGGTGAGCCTTCGGATACCTGCGATCGCTACCGGCGGCGAGGTCCGACTGAAAGACCGGGAGAAGACGACGGAGCTTTGGAACTGGGACGACAAGTTAACGTTGGAATTCAACGATACGCGTCCCTGCCTGCGTGCACTTGAGATCACCAAAGTAGACGATGCCATCACGGTCTATCTGCTGGGCGACTCCACCGTCTGCGACCAGCCCCGCGAACCCTGGAATAGTTGGGGTCAAATGCTGCCGCGCTTTTTCAAGGCCGGCGTCGCGATTGCCAATCACGCGGAATCCGGGGAGTCCTTGAAGAGTTCCCTGGGCGCCCGCCGCCTGGACAAGGTCTTGAGCACCATCAAAGCAGGCGATTACCTCTTCATGCAGTTTGGCCACAATGACCAGAAAGAGCGCGGCCCAAACGTGGGGGCGTTCACCACCTACAAAGCAGACCTCAAGCGCTACATCCGCGAGGCACGGCAGCGCGGCGGCATCCCGGTGCTCGTGACGTCCATGCATCGCCGGACTTTCGACGCCAGCGGCAAAATCACCAACAGCCTGGGAGACTATCCCGAGGCAGTGCGCCAGACGGCCCAGGAAGAGAACGTGCCACTCATCGACTTGCACGCCATGAGCAAGGCCTTCTACGAAGCCCTTGGCCCCGACCGGGCGGCCAAGGCCTTCATGGACGGTACGCACCACAATAACTACGGCAGCTACGAACTGGCCAAGTGTATCGTGGAAGGAATCAAACAGCACAAGCTGGCCATCGCGAAGTTCCTCGTCGACGACGTACCGCCGTTCGATCCGAGCCGGCCGGATCCTGTCGAGAGCTTCAGAATGCCGGCCAGTCCACAGCGAACGACCCAGGCACCGGAAGGGAAATGAACGGCACGCTTCGCCGACGCAAACCACAGCAAAGGTCCTCCCATGCGCCAACATTCTGCCGTCGTCTTCTTGCTCGTCCTGGCTTGGACAATTGTCCCAGTGATGGCCGCTGACGAGCCGCCGACCGATTGGATCGATGCGACAACCGGTCATCGCGTCATTCGGCTCTCCACTGAGCCGGGGAGCTCGAGTCTCTACTTTCACCAGAACACGTACACACCCGAGGGAGACAGGTTGGTTTTCAACACCCGAGCCGGGATCGCCGCGGTCGACCTCACCACCCTCGGCGTCAAACCGCCCAAGGTGGAGCTGGTGGTGCCCGGCGGAAGCGCCCTCGCGACCGCCCGAAGGACGCGGGAGGTGTATCATCGCAAAGGTGGCGTGCTTTATGCCACGCACCTGGATACGAGAGTCACTCGCGAAGTCACCAAGGCGGCCGGCGGAGCAATCAACGCGGACGAGACGGTTCTCGTGCGAACGATCAGCGCCACGGACCCCACTGGAACGACGCCCCGCCCGGAACCGCGCCAGCTGCTGCAGCGGGAGAGAATGTTCCCTGGCAAAGTACAGTTGACACCTCAGGAGGAGGCATCCGCGAAAAAGGAGGACGGACTCGCCCGGCGCCTCGCCAATCCGAGTTGCCAGGCATTCGTGTTCACCAACACCAAGACCGGCGAAGCGAAGACAGTTGGCTACCAGTACGCCTGGCTCAATCACCTTCAGTTTTCGCCCACCGACCCTTCGCTGCTGCTGTACTGTCACGAGGGCACCTGGCATGAGGTCGACCGCATCTGGACCATCCGCACCGACGGCACCAACCAGCGCCTCGTGCACCAACGTACGATGGACATGGAGATTGCAGGACATGAGTTCTGGAGCTATGACGGCAAGATGATCTGGTACGATCTCCAGACCCCGCGCAGCAAGGAGTTCTGGTTGGCCGGCGTCAACGTCGAGAACGGCGAGCGGATCCGTTACAAGATTGAGCGCGATCAGTGGTCCGTCCACTTCAACGTCTCGCGCGACGGCAAGCTGTTCGCCGGCGATGGTGGCGACCCCGGCCAGGTCGCCTTCGCCAAGGACGGCCAATGGATCAACCTCTTCCGCCCACAGCCTAATGGCGAGTTGAAGTGGGAACGCCTGGTGAACATGGCCAAACACAATTACCGACTCGAGCCCAATGTCACCATCACGCCGGACGGGAAATGGGTCGTCTTCCGCTCCAACATGCACGGCCCGACACATGTCTACTCGGCTGAAATCAGCCCGTCGAAGCCAGCGGCGACAACACAACCATGAGGTATTTCATGCAACGGCCTCGCAAGATTCCCTTCGCCCTACTGATCGTGGTGATTCCGTTCGTGCTGGCTGTCCCGGCTTCGAGGGCTCTAAGTGCTGAGCCACCGGTGACACTCGTGGAGGAGGGTGCGAGCTTCACGCTGGCCAACGGTCAAGTGAAGGCGCAGATCGAGAAGCGCTCGGGTGTGCTCGCTTCCCTGAAATACAAGGACCTCGAATTGCTCGGCAAGGCGTCGGGCAGAGCGTTTGCCTACTGGTCCCACAACGGCGGCGGCAGCTTGGGCACCAGTCGTGAGGCGGCTGTGATCGTGCATCCCTCGACCAACGGCGGCGAGCGGGCCATTGTCTCGTGCCGGTTTGTCTATGGCCAGGGGGGCGGAAACTTGCCCGCCGACGTCGATTTGCGCTTTGCGCTGGGCCGGGGGGACGCGGGCCTTTATGTCTATTCCATCTGGATTCACAAACCCGAGTATCCGGCGCTGCGGCTGGGCGAGGCCCGCTATACCGTGAAGCTCCATGAACGGGTCTTTGATTACATGACCATCGACGCCCAGCGCCGCAAGGTGATGCCGACTGCTGCCGATTGGGATAAGGGCACCGAGCTCAACATGAAGGAAGTACGCCGAATGACCACCGGACTCCATGCCGGTCATGCGGAGCACAAGTATGATTATTCCGCCATTCAATTCGAGACGCCCGCCTTCGGCTGGTCGAGCACTCAACACCACGTCGGCTTGTGGATCGTCAACCCAACGATCGAGTACTTGGGCGGCGGCCCGACCAAAGTCGAGCTGACCGGCCACCTCGACGTGAACACAGGCGCCGCGCCGACGCTGTGCAATTACTGGGTGGGGAGCCATTACGGTGGCAGCTCGTTCCTGGTCGCCCAGGGCGAAGCCTGGAGCAAGGTCGTCGGCCCCATGCTGCTCTACTGCAACGCGGCCCCCGGACACGAGGAGATGTGGAAAGAAGCGTCGGCCAAGGCGCTGCGCGAGGCGGAAGCATGGCCCTACGACTGGGTCACGGACGTTAACTACCCAAGCAAAGCACAACGCGGCTCCGTATCTGGCCAGATCACCGTGCAAGACCTCTTGGTAACGATGAACCAGGTCAGCAACCTGCTGGTGGGCCTGACGCCCCAGGGCGCCGCGTCCGGAAGCGGCAGCGCGAGCGTGGACTGGCAGAAAGATGCCAAGTCGTACCAGTTCTGGGTCCGCGCGGATACGAATGGGCGCTTCACCATCCCAAAGATTCGTCCCGGCACCTATACGCTGCGTGCCATCGCCAACGGCGTCCTGGGCGAGTTCAGCTTGCCCAATGTGTCTGTCTCGGCCGGGAAGCCGCAGGAACTCGGCAGTCTGACCTGGAAGCCTGTGCGTTATGGCCGGCAGCTTTGGGAAATCGGCATCCCCAACCGCAGCGCGGAGGAATTCCGCCACGGTGATCACTACTGGCAGTGGGGCCTCTACTACGATTATCCGAAAGAGTTCCCCGACGACGTCCACTTCGTCATTGGTAAGAGCGATTGGCGGAAGGACTGGAACTATTGCCAGCCGCCGCGCCTCGAGGGCAACCGCGCCAGTCCGACAACGTGGTCGATTAGCTTCGACTTGCCCGAAACACTCCGCGGCAAGGCGACCTTGCGCCTGGCATTTGCCGGGAGCCGCGGTCGGGGAGGCATCCAGGTAAGCGTCAACGGCCAGCCCGCGGGCACTACCGGCCCGCTGCCGGATACTGGGGTGATGCACCGGGACGGTATCCGCGGCTACTGGTTCGAACGTACGGTGTCGTTCGACGCCGCACTTTTGAAGTCGGGGACCAATGTCCTCCAGCTGACCAATCCCGCCCGGAGTTGGGTCGACGGTGTTTTGTACGATTACCTGCGCTTGGAGGTGGAACCAGAAGCCGCGAAATGAGAGGATGGAAGGAACCATGCGCGAAGCCCCAGCCGGCAAGCGGGGTTTAATCCCGGCTGGATTCCGTCGTGACGCTCCGCGCGGCTGAAGATCCGGTCGCAAGCCGAGCACTCCGTGTTGGATGCTCGACCGCGCAAGGACATCCTCGTCTACCACAGGATCCGGCTCCGGGAGTCGCTGTCAGGTCATGCCCCACGAAAAACACAACCGCGCGCCACGCCTTGCTGCATCGGGCCGGTTCCTGCCTCTGCTACTGGTCTTGTTCATCGGCAGCGGCTGTTCCGCGTTGATCTACGAAATCGTCTGGTTCCAGCTGTTGCAGCTGGTGATCGGTTCGTCCGCGGTGTCCCTGGGAGTCCTGCTTGGAACTTTCATGGGCGGGATGTGCCTGGGTAGTGTTGCCCTGCCGCGCATCATCTCCCCACGGAGACATCCGTTGCGGGTGTATGCCCTGCTCGAGTTAGGAATCGGCATCATCGGCATCGCGGTCTTGTTCGGTATGCCGTATGTCGATTACCTGTACACGGCCAACGTCGGCTACGGTCTCCCCGGGATTCTGCTGCGCGGCGTGGTCTGTGGCGTGTGCCTGCTGCCGCCCACCTTGCTCATGGGGGCGACCCTGCCAGCGATCGCCCGGTGGATTGAGGCCACGCCCCAGGGTATCTCATGGCTGGGGTTCTTCTATGGCGGCAACATCGCCGGGGCGGTGCTCGGCTGTCTGCTGACCGGGTTTTACTTGTTGCGCGTCCACGACCTTGGGACGGCGACTTATGTCGCCGCGACCGTGAATGGGGCCGTAGCCTTGATCGGCCTCGGCTTGGCGAGCCGAACGGGTCACGGTGCGCTTCTCGGCGATCCACTCAAAGACCCCTCCACGCCTGTATCGGGTTCCTGGCCAGTGTACGTCGCCATTGCCTTGTCTGGGCTGTCCGCGCTGGGTGCCGAGGTGATCTGGACCCGGCTGTTGTCGCTGCTGCTCGGCGGCACGGTTTACACCTTTTCCATCATTCTGGCTGTGTTTCTGACGGGGTTGGGGATCGGCAGCAGTCTGGGGTCCTCGATAGCGCGCGCGACGGTGCGCCCGCGGCTGGTGCTGGGCGGCTGCCAGTTGCTGCTGGCCGCAGCCATCGCCTGGACCGCGTTCATGCTCGCCGAGTCACTGCCTTTTTGGCCGATCGACCCTTCCCTGGCCACGAGTCCGTGGCTCAACTTCCAGCTCGATCTGATGCGCTGTATCTGGGCTCTGCTGCCGGCAACGTGCCTATGGGGAGCGAGTTTTCCGCTGGCCTTGGCGGCGATTGCAGCGCGCGGTCAGGACCCAGGACGACTCGTCGGAGGAATCTATGCCGCCAATACCTTCGGCGCGATTGTGGGCGCCATCGGGTTCAGCATGCTGCTGATCGGCTGGGTGGGCACGCAATGGGCGCAGCGGGTGCTGGTTGTGCTGCCCGTTGGGTCTGCGCTGATACTGTTCGTGCCGCTGCTCGGGCCAGTCCGGGCGACGGACCGATCCCTCCACGGGCCTTTTGATCTCGCGCTGCGGATCGCCGGCGCCTTCGCGTTGCTGGCCGCGGTCGGGCTCGCGGCTGTGTTGGCCTGGAGCGTGTCCGTGGTCCCTTATGGGTTGGTTGCTTATGGCCGCTATCTGCCGACCAAAAAAACCCTACCGGACATCCTTTTTATGGGCGAGGGCCTCAATGCCTCGGTCGCCGTCTCCGAGCAGGACAACGGCGTGAAGAGTTTCCACGTCAGCGGCAAGGTGGAAGCATCGAACGATTCGCAGGACATGCGCCTCCAGCGGATGCTCGGACACATCCCAGCGCTGTTTCACTCGAACCCACGCTCGGTGCTGATTGTTGGCTGTGGAGCAGGCGTTACCGCCGGCTCGTTTGTGTTGCACCCGGAGGTTGAGCGCATCGTCATCTGCGAAATCGAACCGTTGATTCCGAGGATGGTCGCCCCGTACTTCGTCAAAGAGAATTACGATGTGTTGGCGGACCCCCGCGTCGAGGTGGTCTACGACGACGCCCGGCATTTCATCCTGACCACGCGCGATACCTTTGACATCATCACATCCGATCCCATCCATCCGTGGGTCAAAGGCGCCGCCACGCTCTATACGAAGGAATACTTCGAGCTGTGCAAGCGGCGTTTGAATCCCGGCGGATTGGTCACGCAATGGGTCCCTCTCTACGAGAGCAACCTGGCAGCCGTGAAGAGCGAGATTGCGACTTTTTTCACAGTTTTTCCCCATGGGACAATCTGGAGCAACGACTACAATGGGGAGGGGTATGACGTCGTCCTGCTCGGTCAGGCCAATGTCCTGAGACTGAACGTTGACGAGCTCCAACAGCGACTGGATCGGGAGAATCATTCCTCGGTGGTGCAGTCGCTCGATGAGGTGAAATTCCGGTCGGTCCTGGACTTGCTCGGGACCTACGCCGGACAAGGAGCCGACCTGGCGCCGTGGTTGAGGGACGCAGAAATCAACCGCGATCGCAACCTGCGGCTCCAGTACCTGGCGGGGATGGGGCTCAACATCTATCAAGATGCCCACATTTACGATGAAATCGTAAGCTATCGGCGGTTTCCCGAAGAACTCTTTGTCGGCTCGGAGCACCGCAGACTGGTGCTGCGGAGAGCGATAGAGCGCACGCCCTAGTTGAGTCATGAACGAATCTGTTGCAATTGAAAAGGGTTACGAGTGGGCCCAGGAACGATACGCCCGTCTGGGAATAATCTCAGACCGGGCCCTGGAAATGCTCCGCCGCGTGGCGGTCTCGCTGCACTGCTGGCAGGGCGACGACGTGGGAGGCTTCGAGAACGACCAAGGCCTGACCGGCGGTGGCATCCAAGCCACGGGCAACTATCCCGGCAAGGCCCGTAACGCCGACGAACTGCGAGCCGACCTGGAGCAGGCGCTAAGCCTGATCCCGGGCCAGCATCGCCTCAACCTCCACGCCATCTATGCGGAGACCCAAGGCCGTCCT
The DNA here is from genome assembly GCA_041499985.1 of Gemmataceae bacterium. Taxonomy (GTDB): domain Bacteria; phylum Planctomycetota; class Planctomycetia; order Gemmatales; family Gemmataceae; genus JBGQLF01. The sequence continues at coordinate 2,175 of JBGQLF010000117.1, read as the reverse complement.
GTGGAGCGCGATCAGCTTGGCCCGGAGCACTTCACGGCCTGGATCGACTGGGCCAAATCGCGTGGACTGGGCGTGGACTTCAATGGTACCTTCTTCTCCCATCCCAAGGCGGCAGACGGATTCACTCTGAGCAGCCGGGACGAGGGCATCCGGCGCTTCTGGGTGGACCACGGCATTGCTTGCCGCAAGATCGGCGCCAAGATCGGTCAGGCGCTGGGCTCGCCCTGTATCACCAACGTCTGGATCCCAGACGGCTTCAAGGACATCCCGGTAGACCGGAAAACGCCGCGGGCCATCCTCAAGCAATCGCTCGATGAGATCTTCGCCGAAAAGTTGGACCCGCGTTTTCACCTCGACGCGGTCGAGAGCAAACTCTTCGGCCTCGGCTCGGAGAGTTACGTCGTCGGCTCGCACGAATTCTACCTCGGCTACGCCCTCGCCAATCAGAAGTTGTTGTGCCTCGATGCCGGGCACTTTCACCCGACGGAGGGGATTGCCGATAAGATTTCCTCGGTGCTCACGTACCTGGACGAGATCCTGCTACACGTTAGCCGGGGCGTGCGCTGGGACAGCGATCACGTGGTGATCCTCTCGGACGACCTGCGCGCGATTGCCGAGGAGATCGTCCGCGGCGATTACCTCGGACGGGTGCACATCGGACTCGATTTCTTCGATGCCAGCATCAACCGTGTGGCGGCATGGGTGATCGGCACCCGCGGCTTACTCAAGGCCCTGCTCTGCGCCCTGCTCGAGCCGATCGAGACGCTACGCGAGCTGGAAAGAAGCGGCGACTACACCCGTCGCCTGGGACTGCTCGAAGAGCTGAAGACGATGCCCTATGGAGCGGTGTGGGATTATTACTGCCTCCAGCAAGATGTACCGGTGGGGCCGGCCTGGCTGGACAAGGTCCGGGAGTATGAACACGATGTCCTGGCCCGACGCCGCTAGGAGGCACGAGGTGACCATGCTGCTTCGGGCAATCGGCATGAGTAAGTCCTTCGCTGGCGTGCAGGCTCTCAAGGGGGTCTCCTTTGAGCTGCGGGCCGGCGAGGTTCATGCCTTGGTGGGAGAGAACGGCGCTGGCAAGTCGACTCTGATCAAGATCCTTACCGGCGCCCACCAAGCCGACGAAGGAACACTCGAGGTAAACGGTCGCGTCGTGGAGGCAAACGACCCGGTAATCTCGCGCAGGTTAGGCATCGCCGCCATTTATCAGCAGCCGGCCCTTTTCCCGGACCTGACCGTCGCCGAGAACATCGCCCTCGGACTGGAGTGCGGCGGCGCGTGGTGCTACATTCGCTGGGGACCGCGGCGACAGCGGGCACGGGAGCTGTTGGGACGAGTGGGCGCGGTCCTCTCCCCCGATGTGATGGTCCACAGCCTCACGATGCCGGAACAGCAACTCGTCGAGATCGCGCGCGCCTTGGGAGCCGACGCACGCATTCTCATTATGGACGAACCCACGGCGTCGCTCAGCGAGCGGGAAGTGGAACGGCTCTTCCGCGTGATCCGCGACCTGCGCGGGCAAGGCAAGGGGATCATCTACATCTCGCATCGGCTGGATGAGCTCTTCCAGGTCGCCGATCGAGTGACCGTTCTGCGCGACGGCCAAGCGGTGGCCACGCGTCCGATGGCGGAGCTGCACCGCGCCGAGTTGATTCGAGTAATCGTCGGCCGGGAGCTCACTGCGGTCTTCCCGAAGCAATCCGTACCGCTGGGGGAGACAGTTCTCCAGCTAACCGGCGTGGGCTGCCGGGATTCGGGCGTCCAGGACGTTAGTCTGAGCGTCCGGGCCGGCGAGATCCTCGGTTTGTCAGGGCTCGTGGGCGCTGGGCGCACCGAGCTGGCGAGAATTCTTTTCGGGCTAACCCCCGCGGATCACGGCGAGATTCGCCTGCGCGGCAAGCCGGTCGTCCTCGATTCGCCTGCCCGCGCCGTGGAGCTGGGCATCGCTTACGTCCCGGAGGATCGGCGGCGGCACGGCGTGATCCTGGAGATGCCGATTGCCAGCAACACCACGCTTGCTATCCTGAAGAAGATCTCCGCACACGGCTGGATCGACTTCGGTCGGGAGCGGCACGTCGCCGAGGCGTTCGTCAAACGGCTGGCGATCAAGACCGCTTCGGTCGAGACCCCGGTTGCGAACCTGTCGGGTGGCAACCAGCAAAAGGTGGC
>JBGQLF010000116.1:0-12384 GCA_041499985.1 Gemmataceae bacterium | reverse complement strand
TGACCCGCGAACTTCGCAAGGAGTACGTAGCATGAGAGCGGTTTTGATCGTGGCGATCGTTCTCGGAGCCGTGGCAGGGATTGGCGGCCGACTCGCCTTGAAGAGCCAGGCCGAAGCTGTAGACCGGCCCGAACACAAGGCAGCGACTTCCTGGACGGCTCAAGTGTTCACCAATGGGCAGATCGAAGGTGCCCGTCCCGAAGTGGCTTTCCGGCCGGAAATCGCCGGCACCATCAAGGCGGTCCATGTCCGCGAGAATCAGGAGGTGACGCAGGGGACGCTCCTGGTCGAATTGGCCAACGAAACCCAGAAGGCCCACGTCGCCTTGGCCGAGTCCGACCTGGCCGAGGCGAAGGCCCAGCTGGAGCGCCTCCGCAACGGGGAACGCAAAGAAAAACGGGCCGCTCAGGCGGCAATCGTCGAGTCCAAGCACGTGATGTATGAACAGGCCGAGGCCGACTTCAAGCGTTCACAGGACGCCAAGCAGCTGAGCCGGAATTCCGTGAGCGGGGAACGGTTGGACCAGGACCGCTCCAAAATGCTCCAGGCCAAGGCCGACTGGAAAACGGCCAAGGCGGAGCTGGACCTGATCGAGGCGCCGGCGCGGGAGGATGAAGTGAAGGCTGCCGAGGCGCGCATTGACGCCGCCAAAGCTCGGCTGCAATTGGCACAAGCCGAGTTGGCCAAGACCCGCCTCCTGGCACCATTTAACTGTCGGATCGTCCAGATTTACGCGGAGCCGGGCGAGATGGCCGGCCCGACGACGACGCAACCCATTCTAATCTTGGCCGACCTATCACGCTGGCGGGTCCGGGCTTTCGTGGAAGAGCTGGATGTCGCGCACGTAAAGGTTGGTCAAGAAGCGACGGTCACCGCGGAACCCTATCCCGGCAAAGAGTTTCCCGGCAAGCTGGCGGTGGTGGTGCCGCGCATGGGCAAACGGAGCCTTCAGAGCGACGCACCTGGTGAATACAAGGATCTCTACTTTCGGGAAGTCTTGATCGACCTGAACACGAATGAAGAGCTGCCCTTGAACCTGCGGGTGCAGGCACGCATTCATGTCAACCCGAGAGAGGACAAGAGATGAGTTCAGACGCCCAAGGGCATGCTCTCCCTGCGGTGGAGGCAGAAGCGAATCGGATGAGTTGGTCCTATGAGGAAGCGTTTTCCCGGCATGATGGGTTGGTGAACCGTGCCGAGCAAGACCGGCTCCGCCGCAGCCGCGTGGCCATCGTCGGCATGGGGGGGGTCGGAGGAATCCACCTGGCGACGCTGGCCCGGTTGGGGATCGGTGCGTTCCATATTGCTGATCCTGACTGCTTTGAGGTGGCCAACTTCAATCGCCAGTATGGCGCCACGACCCAGACCGTGGGCCGCAGCAAGGCCGAGGTCATGGCCGACCAGGCCCGAGCGATCAATCCCGAACTGGACATTCGTTGTTTACCGGAAGCGATTACTCCCCAAAACGTGGCCGGGTTTCTGGACGGCGTCGATGTCGTCGTGGATGGGATCGATTTCTTCGCCATCGAGGCCCGGCGCCTGGTCTTTCGCGAGGCCCGCCGGCGCGGGATCTGGGCGGTGACCGCCGGCCCCATCGGGTTCAGCGCCGCCTGGATGGCGTTTGCGCCGACCGGGATGAGCTTTGACCGTTACTTCGACCTGCATGATGGCATGGATCGCTTGGACCAGCTCGTCGCCTTTGCCGTCGGCCTGACGCCGCGGGCGACGCATCTGGAGTATCTGGATCTATCGCGCGTCAATCTGCGCTCGGGCACCGGCCCCTCGGTGGGCCTTGCCTGTCACCTGTGTAGTGGCGTGGCGGCGGCCGAGGTGGTCAAGATTCTGCTCCAGCGATCGCCCATCCTGGCGGCTCCCTGGTACTTTCAGTTTGATGCGTATCGTCAACTGCTCCGCAAGGGCCGGCTCCTGTGGGGCAATCGCCATCCGCTCCAGCGCCTGAAGCGGTGGTATTTACGGCGGCGTCTACGTCCGCTGCTGGACGAAAGTCTGCCGCAAACCACGAAGCGTGTGCCGGTGGGGGAGATGGCGTCGGCCATCTTGTAGCGCAGGGAGCGTGTTCCTGATTCAAGGGTTGGGGGTCCGGGTCTGAGTCTGCGAAGTCGCAGTGGCAGGGGGTTTAAGCTGAGGCATCGCAGACTCCGACCCAGGCCCCCAACGTTTTTTCAAGATAATGCCGAGTCGAACATTTCGCTTGCTGTTCCCGCTATGACAAGTCCATTGGAATCCCTCGCCGCCGCGGCTGTGCAAGCCCCGTCGGGAGACAATACGCAACCCTGGCGCCTGGAGATCGCTCCGGCCGCCGGGCGCATCTTGCTGTACGTGGATGAGACCCGTGATCCCTCGCCGATGAATAGTGGACAGCGCATGGCCCGGATTGCCGTCGGTGCCGCGCTGGAAAACGTGCTGCGCGCGGCCCGTACTGCCGGTTGGCTCGCGGAGCAGGAACCGGCTTCCGGTCTGGCCCTGGCGAGCGTGCGTTTGCACCCGGCCAAAGGCGCGAACATGCCCGCGGATGCGCTTCTGGCCGCGCGCGTGACGAACCGCCGGATCTATGATGGACGTCCAGTGGCCGCCTCGGTCGTTGCTCAATTGGAGCGCGAAGCTCCACTTGTGGATGGTGTGCAGACACACTGGCTCGTTGACCCGGGTCGAGTTCGCGCCTTGGCGGCGCTGATTGGTCAAGCCGATGCGCTCATGTTCGGCGAGCCGACCATGCGCCGGGCTTTTCTGGGCAAGGTTCGCTTTGATGTGGCGCCCGATACTCGGGTGGAACACGGGCTGCCGCTGGCCGCGCTGGAACTTTCCGCGGCGGATCGGCTGGCGTTACCCGCCCTGGCGCGGATCCCCAATTGGCTACTTCGGTGCAGCGGTGCCGTGCGTGTTTTCGCCGCCAAAGCACGCCGGCTGGTCGAGAGTGCTGCGGGCTTGTGTTTGGTAGTGGCGCCGAACAGCGCGGCGTCAACGGATCTGCTCGTCGGCCAAGACATGCAGCGCGCCTGGCTGGCCTTGACCGCGCAGGGCTTGGCGGTGCAGCCGATGATGTCGCTTCCGGTGCTGGAAAATGCCTGGGAGCACGGTACTCCCGACCTGGTGACCTCGCTCGGCCGCGCGCGTCTCACTTCCCTGCGCGATGCCTTTCGTTCCTTGGTACCGGAGCTTGGTGCGGGACGTCCGGCCTTCTTGATGCGCTTCGGCTATGCCCCGCCGCCCAGTGGCCGAACCGGGCGTCTGCCGCTCTCGTCCGTAGTTAGTAACAGAGAATTAGCAGCTACTGAGTACTGACTACTGATTACTACAAGCCGTATTTCTTGATTTTGTTAAAAATGCTACGTGCGCTCAGGCCAAGCTCGACGGCGGTACGGGTGCGGTTGCCAGCGTTCTGCTGCAAGGCGGCTTGCAAGAACTGGCGTTCGAATTCTTCCAAGGCTTCACTCAGCGAACGCCGCGGCATGCTGCCCGGTAACCAACTCGTTGCTAGAGGATCGGCTGGGAGCGGCGGCTTGGGCAGATGAGCCAGTGTCTCCAACACCCAGCGCGGCAGATCCTGGATCTCCACGCGAGTCCCGCCCTCTTTGTGCGCCAGGATCTCCCGGATCAGGTTCTCCAGCTGGCGGCTGTTGCCTTCCCAGGGCAGCAGGCGCAAGGCGTCGAGGACGCGGGGACCAAAGTCGCGCACCGGTTGGCCCCGATCCTTCTGGTAGCGCTTCAAGAAATGCCGGGCCTGCACCTCAATGTCCTCTGGCCGTTCGCGGAGCGGGGGGATGCGGATCCGGAAGACGTTCAAGCGTTGATACAAGTCGGCCCGAAAACTTCCTTCCGCCACCATCTGTTCCAACGACTGATTCGTGGCCGCGATGATGCGCACATCAATGGGCTGCTCGACATCTTCGCCGACGGGTAACAAGCGTTGTTCCTGGAGCACGCGTAACAGTTTAGGCTGGAGCTCCGGGCTCAGCTCTCCGACCTCGTCCAGGAGTAGTGTGCCGCCGTCGGCCGATCGGAACAAGCCGAGCCGCTCACCGCTGGCACCGCTGAAGGCACCCCGGCTATGGCCAAACAGTTCGCTCTCGGCCAAGGTCTTGTTCAGGGCACTGCAATTGAGGGTCGCCAGGGGTTTGTTGCACCGGTACGGGTCCAGGGCGTGGATCGCTTCCGCCAGGCGCTGCTTGCCCGTGCCGGTTTCGCCGGTCAGCAGGATGGGGAGGTTGCTGAAACAACTGGCCTTCACCGCCCGGCGAAAGACTTCGCGGAGGGCAATACTTTGACCGAGCAAGCCGTAGTTGCCAAATAGGGCGCTGAGCTGTTCGTGCGCATGCGCATTCACCTGCTGATCGCTCACCAGGCCGTGCAGAGTCTGTTTCAGCTCCTCGGCGAAGGTAGGCTCACGCTCGTTGAGTACCTGGCGGGCCCCGGCGGCCAGGGGCCGGCAATAGAATTCCAGAGGCAGATGGCCGGTGTCGCCATAGACCACGAATGCCAGCCGCTGGCCATGGGTCCGGATCAAGTGTAAGAGCGGCGTATCGCTGACCGCCGCGAGGCCGTCGAAGGACGCTCCCGGTGAGGCCAGGGACCAGTACAGCGGCAGGACGACGGCGACCGCTGTCCCTTTGTGGCAGTGGCGTTCCACCTCCTCCAGCTGGCTCTCATGCACCACGCGCAGCTCCGGTGGTAACGCACGCAACAAGCGGGCGGCACGGTGCGGATCGGGATCGCCAAGAATGATCTCGGCAGTGGGACAACGCGAGTTGTCCGTCTGAGAGAATCCTTGTGGCGCGGTCTGGGTTCGCGAAAAGGGAACCTCGCCATTCGACGACATCATTGTCGCTGCCCCCAGGGACATATGAAAAGAAGCGTCTTTAATTGAGGCTCAGGAAAGGAAAGCCCTCGTTCCGTGTGCCACGGCTGTGTCAACCGTGCGGGACGTCGCCCCACGGCTGACACAGCCGTGGCACACAAGATAAGGACAGTCGTTTCCTGAGGCTCAATAGGGATCCTGTCCTGTCCGCGCAACACCGGCGTAGACCGGCGCAGCGCGGACAGGGAAATCGCGGTCTGGGCGAAACGCGAACGGATCCTAAGACCCTCCGATTACCTGCACACTTGCGGACCTAGGCGGAAGAAGTGGTAGACGGGAGCATGCCTCCGGCCCCGGGAACGACCCCGGACCGCAAGGCAGCATCCATTCTTCTCTGAACGCACAATCTTCCCTTTACACTCTGTTCGGTCTCTTCACCAGCTCGGCAAAGCCGAATGGGGGACGAGAACGCCAAGCACCAGGCTAACGATTATAATCGAGGAAGCCCGCGAGTCTCCTCAAAAATCCGGCCACCGGACGATTTTATCCGTCACGCCGACTCCAGCGCGGGGAACCGGCATGCTCAACGCGACCGTTGGCTGATTTAAGGGGAAAGAGCAAATGGCTTGCCAAGAACCGTGTTTGATGCCCGTGTGTGCTTGTAAGAGCCGACCGGGGTACTGCGCGCGCGACCGAGGCAGTTTCTAACTGTTTTTCCTCCAAGGGGTTGAGCGCGCAGATGGGATCCTCGGGAAGACGAAGAGAGCAGGAAGCCATTACGAAGTGGGTGAACAGATTGATGGTGTGGGCTCGCTGCTTGAGTGGCCCCGCGCTACTTGTTGTTTACAGATGTACTTTACAGTGTAAAGGAACGCTGACGGACTAGCCGTTCATGCCAACCACGCACCAACATGCTGCGGTGACCCGTGTCGGCTTGTCCGGCAGGGCGACTCACTTCCTCGACAAGGGCGCCTCCGCGTCTGGCGCCGTTTTGGCCGAGGGCTGCGGACTGACAGGTGGCTGCTCCGCAAGGGAGAGATAAGGGTCCATTTCCGTCTCTGCGTGCTCCAGTGTGTCCAGTATGCGCTTGAAGAAACGCGCCGCCGGAGCGCCCGCCATGATGCGGCGGTCAAAGTTGAGCGTTAGAATGAAGGTCGGACGCGCGACAACCTCGTTGCCGCTTACCACGGGCCGTTGCTTGACCAGGCCGAACGAAACTCCCAAAGGCCACGCCCAAGTCGCGGCGACAACATCGATGCCATACTTCGCCGGAGAGCTGATCAAGACTGCGGCACCGCGGTATTTGACCCACAAGCCGGGGAACTGAAGCGGTAGGCGGATGAGCAGCGTGGCCAGCCACGCAGGGAAGCCCTTGATCACCGAACTGAAGTCGCGCCACTGCTTGTTGGTGGACACATCACTTACGGCCAGGTCACGCAGCCAATCGGTGATCGCCGCCAGGGATAGGCAGTCCGCGTCGCGCAAGACATCGGCAAAGGCGACCCCCTCGGCGCCCGGCAGGTCCCGTTCAACTGCGATCGCCACATCGCAGTGGTGAAATTGTTGCAACCGGCGGCGCGCGAAGGGCAGCCAGGAGCGGTCATGGACCCGCCGGTTGGCGTAGGGGAAATCACGCAAGGCGAGGGCGACGGCCTTGGCCACAAAAGCGGTGTACGAGGGCTTCCGCTCGCCCGCTGCCCGGCGGAGACGCTCCAGCTGTGTCAAATCCACTTCCGTGAAGAATGTGACCGTGTTTCCCGGGTGGTTGTCGTATTCGTTAAGCCTGCTATTGACGTCAAAGAAGTTGTTAGGCGGCCGCATGTTGTAGGCTGGGCGAGAATGAGGGCTGCTCATGTGCGTTTCCTTTCTCGGCGTTCCGGTGGCATCGCCGCTCAGTTTTTGCACTTTACCTCACAAAGAAAGGGACTCTCTGAAGTGGTATCATGGAGAGACCGATGTCGCCCTGATGCCATCCCGAGGGAGTTGCTTATGGATATTATGCCTGCTTGTACCTGCTCCTGCTCTGACTTTCTTGAATGAGCTCAAGCGTGGACACAACTTCCGGACGCTCTCATACCGCAAAACCCTCAGCTGGCGCTATTCCAGATGCGTGCCATTACGCGGGGCACGTCGGGTTGCCCGTGAGTGCGCAAGGGATAGGGACGCGACGCAGAGCGTCGCCGACGGGCGTTGCCACGCGGAGCGTGGCGACGAGGGAAACTCTCCGGACTGGTAAAGCCAGTTCTCGGCCAGAAATCGGAAATCGCCCAGCGTGTTGGCACAACAAGTCCCAAACGCCAACAAGTGGTTGGGCCGCCGGAACAACTGGGGCGGCCCAACCACTCAGAAGGGACTAACGGAAGCTACGGGTTATCAAACCATAGCATACTTCATGCGGAAGCGCCGAATGCCAGCGATTCCAGCAGCCGCCAATCCGCCACACAACAACATGGTTACGGAAGCGGGCTCCGGAACCGTCGACGCTTGGATAGTCGGGCTGCTCGTCGTCCCGAAGGTCTCAATGAGGTCATTGGTATTGGGGATCCTCGCTCCACCGAAATTCTGTCCAGTCGAGGGGTTGTAATCCGTAGCATTCGTGTCGTTATTTCCAAGTCCGCCTAGACCGGTTGCGAAGGCTGTACCAACCCCAGCCGAACTCCCCAGATCCGTCAGGCCGCCGAGTTGCTTGGCGATAATGTTCAACGCATCAAGAAAGCCGGCAGCACCATAGAAACTTGCGTTCCCATTGGCGTCTGCGTCTTGGATGGATTCATCGGCCCGGGTAACAATCCCTTGGTCGACGAACGTGCCAGACGGGGGCGTCTTATTCGTGACGTTTTCATAGTTGCTTCCCGCGGCGCTTCCTCCGGCCAAGGCGGTTGGCGTGGTATACGTCAAGGACTGCTTGAGCAAGAAGAACCCCTGATTGGCCGAGCCGACGGTCGTATTAACGGATGCCTGGTTCACTTGATTGGGCGCCAGGTTGAAAATGTGCGTTCCGCCATCGACAGGATCGTCCATAACATTGTCGACAACACGTTCCGGCGGTAGCTTGATGTCATAGACCGCGATGGGCGTTGCCAGCGAGGTCCCTGCGGTAGTACCCCAGGTTCTTGGATCGAACCCATTGAAGTTTGTGGTTGTGAAGAGGCCGGCGCGCCCACCCGTGATCGTAAACATGGGTGAGCCGCTTACACTCGAAGTGGTAGTACCCTGAACGGCAAAAACCACATCGACGGGCATTCCATTAAACAGGACGTCGGTGAGAACGCCATTTTGAGCGGTGTATTTGTTGAGCAAGTTCGCCCCAACCGTGCGGAAGGTCCCCCCAGTATTCGGGAATGGGTTGCCGCCGCCGGCAAAAATGCCGTTGATAAACTGGGAACCAGCTCCAGATGTGACACCGGATATTACGTTGATGTTATTTGTAGTGAACGTCGGAGCAGTGCTCAATTCGAAAGTGGCAGGCCTAACGTAGGAAATGCTGTCTGCCTGAGCCGTGGCTCCGATCGCCAAAGCGAACATGGCCGCTAGCCCGGCGAGGACCAGCGGACGCGCCAATCTTGTCTTCGAAAACCTCATCATCGTACATGCTCCATTTCTTCGAGTCGCTGGTGCGTTCCGGACAGATCGATCAGGAACCCACCGAGCCCCATTTGGTTGAATTATCACACCACACCCACACATTTCGGCGTTCCCGCGAGTCCTTCCTCCGCTGGCCTTTCCGGCCTAACTTCTCTTCCACGCCGATGGAAGAAACATCATAGAATCTAGCCAAAGTACTTGAATGCCCAGCGTCTTCGCATGGCACCTCCTCTCGGCAGAAGTCTCGCGGGCGACAAGAAGGCTCTCGTGCCTGGTCGCCCTGGTTACATTCCGGCTCTACGGAGCCTGTTATGCTCTCGGCGGGCCCTCTCCGATCGCTTGGCGTTTTCCCTGGCCCGCCGCTGAAAACGTTCCACAAGCGGTCGCAGTGCTTCCTTCTACGGCCTACTCGTGTCATCCCGCTTTTCGAAGAATCAGGGATGAAAGTCTGTCCGAGAATGCTTGGGAAGCCACCTGGCTTCATTCCGCAAAACTGGGACAGAACGTTCTTCCGACAAGGTGTCGGCCCCAAGCGGCAACCTCCTTCTCGGCGAACGAAGACAACCTCTGTGGAGACAGGAATCCTCCGAGCATCGAAACCGACGGGTCCGTTCCATCCAGGAAGCCTTGTGACCGGTCACTTGGTTCAGGTGAAAAAGCAAATCTCTTGCCAATGCCGCAACGATTCGCGACCGCAGGCTTCGGATGCGGGCAAGAATTCTCATGTGTTTAATCGAGGATTGAGAAAACTTGGCATTTCAATAGGAATTAAGTGTCTGTTATAGCTGATCTTGCTGCGTTGCCGTGTCGCCCGGCACGTGCGGCGGCGAGCTATTGCGGCGGGAGAAATCATGGCCCGAAAGAACGAGCGCTGGGCGCCCCCGGTGCGAGGCCGTTCACGACAGGCGTAAAGGGCGGTTAACACTGTTGCCTTTACAGCGTTAAGCTAGGGAGCGCTTCGGGGATCTCGGCTGCGGCCGTGATTTCGCGCCCGAGCATGGTGTAGCGGCGGCCTACTCCCGATACGATCGAAGTCGCACAGCCTCTTGCGCATGTTCCCGGCAGCCGGATCGTTCCGCACTCCCCAGTGGGGCGGAGGAGCCAGCCTGGGCTCTTCCACAAGGCGCACCGATTCCGCACGGTCCTCGGACGGGTTTGATCCCGCGCTTCCGAAAGTTAACAGTCCGGAGCGGTTGCCGTTAACTGGAGAGTACGGCCGGCCCGTTGCATTCCCAGGGAGTGGGCCGGTGATTCTGCGTAGTGTCCCGGAAGTGAGTGGTCCTAAGATATGGACTGGAAGGTGGTTAGGAAGCCCGACTCCTTTCGGCCCGGAGGATCGTCGTTCAGCCGGCACAGCATCTGCACCCGTCCCACCGTAGCCGCGTTGACAGGATTTCCTCACGTGGAGGGGCCCTCTCGCGGTCAACGGAGGCATGTCCTTGGAGGTCCAGTTCCATGCGTCAACGGTTACTGCGGTTTTGGCGGGAGGAGTGTGGAGCGGTGATTGCCGCCGATTGGGTCTTGATGGCCACCATCCTGGTCCTCGGCTTGATCGTCGGAGCGGCCACGGTTCGCCAGACGCGGTCGAAGGACTGTGGGGTCGGTGCAACTGACTTGATACATCCGAGATAGATTCTTCTAGCGGGTGGCGCCGTACGGGCTGACCGGCGAGTTCCACAGATGCATATCCAGCATCACTCGACCGAGTCTAGCTCCAGAACGAAAGGACATGACCGCGGGTAGAGATAAATCTGGAGCATTTCCTCACACCAGCGGTGCTGGACCGCTACGGCCTGCGACACCGTCAAGCCCGCTACCCGGACAGCGAAGACAATCGACCGAAAATCGGCTATTTCCGGATCCTCATCCAGACGAATCTCCAGTGTGCCAGCAGTGGGAAGGAGCCTTCGGGTCATTTCGAGAAGGGGAGAAAGGAGCTGCTCCACCCCGTGCTCCGCAGCAAAGCCGGCGACGTCCGCGGACCAGGATCCTGTCTCATCTGGGGTAGTTCTTGTCATCGTCTTCCCTCGTGGCTCGTTTCCTACGGACGCCAGGTGACCTGCTTCAGCACATCACGCTCATAGATCTTCATGGCGTCGGTGATCTGCGTTTTGATCGGGTCCAGAGAGGCGGCGTCCAGGTGATGAATGATTTCCTTGGCGATTTGCACCTGGGCCGCGGCGTGCGCCTGAGTCATGGGAAGATGAAGATCATAATCGGCCCGGTTGCGGTCCCCCCGCAGGCTGTTCAGCCTCGTTCCCGCGCGGCAGACATCCGGGTGACCCGCATAGGCCAAGCGGCGCGCAAGATAAGCATGTGCTTGGTCGGCGCGCGGAACCGCGAAGCCACATCGCCGCAGCAGCTGACGGGCAACGTGAAAGGCAGCATAGTAGGCCCGACTCACGGCCGAGCGCCACTCGGCTTCCGTCGAACCCAGGACCCATTGCTCCGCGAGAGCGAGAAAGTCGCGTCCATCCATCACTCGACCAATTCCATGTCCAGCTGAAAAAGACAAGCCTGACTTCTGGGACAGCAGTTGAGCAAGTGACCATGCCAACGGCTGTGGGCTTCGACGGCTTGCGGTACATCGATGCCCGTTAATTCGACCTTGTAAACAATGTAGCGTTCGTTGGCAATTTCCGGGTCATCCTCCAGGTGAACTTCCAATCGCTGGGCAGAGGGAAAAATCCTTCGTGTCGCTTCGAGCAGAAGTGGGAGCGCTTCCTCTACCCCCTGCGCCGCGGCAAACACAGCGACATCGGCGGACCAGGGCCGTTCAACTATGGAAGCCGTACCTGTCGATTGCGCCATCACATCTCCTCCGATCGAGCGACCATTTCCACAAGGCCTCTTTCCTTAAGATAACAGATCCCGGACCCTGGACAACAACAGTTGCCGCGAGTAAGGCGTGGAACGGGTGATCGGCCTTGTCCCTGCTTCTCAAAAAGGGTCTAATCGTCGCCATGCATGTTGCCTAATTGCCCGTTCTGCGCCCCGCGCTCCAATGGACAAGGAGGTCCCCGGTGAAAACCGCCATCATCATTCCCGCCCGCTATGCCTCGACCCGCCTCCCCGGCAAACCGCTATTGCGGCAAACCGGCAAATACCTCATCCAGCACGTCTACGAGCGCGCTTGCCAGGCGCGCCGTTCCGCTCAGGTTGTCGTCGCCACCGATGACCCGCGCATCGCCGTGGCGGTCACCAGCTTCGGCGGCCAGGTCGCCATGACGCGCCGCGATCATCCCAGCGGCACCGACCGCGTCGCCGAGGTCGCCACGCGTCTGGACGCCGATGTCGTGATCAATCTCCAGGGCGACGAACCGCTCATCGATCCGGCTGCCCTCGACCTGCTGCCGCAGCTGCTCGAGCGCGACACCAGCGCTGACATGGCGACCTTGGCAGTGCCACTGACCTCGGTGGAGCAGTGGCAGAATCCTAACTGCGTCAAGGTGGTCTGCGACGCCAACGGCCGTGCCCTGTACTTCAGCCGCAGCCCGATCCCCTTCGTTCGCGATGGCGGGCCCGATTTCACTGCCCAGCCGGCGTGCTTCCTCCAGCACCTCGGCCTGTACGCCTATCGGCGGCCTTTCTTGCTTCGCCTGGCCGCGCTGCCGCCGACGCCGCTGGAACAGTGGGAGAAGTTAGAACAGCTGCGCGTCCTGGCCCTGGGTCATCGCATTCATGTCGGTGTCGTGTCCCATGCTGGCATCGGCGTCGATACCTACAGCGATTACCAGCGCTTCGTCCACGTTTATCGGCAAAGTCGTCTACGTCAGGCGGCTTGATCGGCACGGCACCGCTGTCTGTGTCTGGCCCCGTCCTGCCGGTTGCGATATAGTACCGGTTGTGGAAAGTGGTAAGCCCACGGGCCTCCCTGTGGGCTTCCGCTGTTTCGGGAAGCGCAAGTCCGAGGGCTATCGGCTCATGGCCAAACACATCTTCGTCACCGGCGGCGTGGTCAGTTCCCTGGGCAAGGGGTTGAC
>JBGQLF010000115.1:0-12419 GCA_041499985.1 Gemmataceae bacterium | reverse complement strand
GAACGGCAGCCCGACCGAGATGAGGAGCACGAGCAGTAGGCCGGGGATGGGGTTCTCCTCGCCGTAATCGAGCAAGCCGCGGTCCACCGTGAGACCCAGGGTAAGGAACGGCAGCAGCAGGACACCGAGGTGCAGCACCGCCTGGCGGCGCACCCCTAACCAGACCGTGGTGGCATGGGCGTAGGCATACCCAGCCAATAGCAGGGCCTGGAAAAAGACCATGCACGTGTTCCACACCGCTGGCGTCCCGCCCAGCAGCGGCAGCAGGATCTTGCCGATCATCGGCTGGACCAGGAACAGCAGGGTGGCGCTGACGAACAGTGTCAGGGCAAACCAAAGCAGGAGCGGCAGGGCGGCGAACGGCAAGGGGCACCTCCAAGTGTCAGGGATCAGGGATTAGGGATCAGGGATCAGGGATGGGAGTCCTGAATCCCGAGTCCTGATCCGTGATCCCGGATCCCTATCTTGGGCCCACAGCGGCATGGTGGCAATCAGAATTCCGCGAGTTCTTGCAAGGATTTTCTGCTACTTCCCCGGCTCCTTATCGCGTTTGGGCTGGGAATAGGCCGTCACCGCCAGAGCCGTCTGCGAAAGGACCGCATCGTCACACAGGACGAGGTTGCCGGGCATGTTGCCTCGGGGTGCCGGGATGCGCTTCCGGATCACGCCCTTGTCCAGATCAATCGCACAGACCGCCGGCCGTTTTTCCGGCATTCTTCCAGGTATCAGTGCCGTGACTGCCAGAGCCGGTCCTCTTCCCCAGGGCGAGCCCAGCACTCCCACGAGACTCGCGCCGAAGGCCTGCAAAACGCCCTCCGGCAGCGCGGACTTCAAGGGTAGATAATAAACACTTCCGCTGGCCACACCGCGCCCCGAAGGCAGGCCCGTCTCCACGGTCCAGAGTGGCTTGCCATCGCTCAGGTTGACGGCGCGGCAGTTCTGCTTGCCGACGAGCAGCACCTTGCCGTTGTGGACGCCGGCCAGGTAGAGGTCGTCTTCCTTCCGACCTACCTTCCACAGCCGTGCGCCAGTGTGCAAGTCCAGGCAGTGAAGCGCCGCGGTGTCCGCAGCGGTGAGGACAACCTTGTTCCCGTAGATGACGGGCGCGGACGCTTTCCAGTCCTGGCGCACTCGGGGAAGCTCGCGCGGCGTGTACCTTCCCCCCCGGCGTCCCCAGCCGAACGTATCCGCATCCTGGGACAGTGCCTCTTCGCGATAGACGTAGGCCCAGGCCAGGCTGCGGTGGAACAGGTCCACCCCCAGGACGACCCCCACGTTGGTCGGGCAGACAAGCAGGCCGCTTGCGTGCGCCGGAAGGAGAGCCTCCACGCGCCGGCCAACGTCCGACAGAAGTCGGTTCAAGGGGACCGCGAGCGCCTGCTTCCAGAGAAGGGTGCCTTGTGCGGCATCCAGGCAGACCAGGCGCAGCTCCTGGTTTTTCTCGACCACCGCGAAGAGCCGGCCGTCCACGGGGAGAGGCGGCCCCAGGAAATAGCTGTCGTCCCACTCCCGATCGGCCGTCGGGCCCCGACCACCGATTTCCCAGACGACTTTCCCCGAGTCCGCGTCCAGGGCGAGCAGCCGATTATGATGCGCCGGGTCGGTCAGGTCGGGACCGAAGGACAACTCGAAGACTGGTCCACGCCGGCGCCCAAAGCTGGTGTAGCTAATGGGATACGGGGGAAGGGGCAGGTCTTCCACGGCATACACTCGGGAACCATCGGTGCCCAGGGTGCCCAGCGTCGAGTTCTCGAAGAGCAGGTGCGGGTTGTTGGCCATGTAGCCGCCAACCCAGGAGGCCAGATAGTTATGGTAGCGCATCTGCCGTACCATCCGGTCAAGGCTCCATTCGGACCCCGCTTCCCAGGCCGGCGCACCGGTTTGGCGCGCCACAGCCTGGATGCCACCATAGCTGCGGTAGATCACCTTGTCTCCAGCCACAACCGGCGAGGAACCGGCCAGGACCAGGTCGGACCGATCCTCCTCGCGCCGCAGGGCGGTCTGGACCCATTGTCGGGTGACGCCCTCGTGCGCCGTCGGCCGCATCCACTCGGTCTCCAGAAGCGAGGCGGATCCGATGGCCGGCGCCGAGGGGCTAACCGCATCCCGCACCAGGCCCGCCCCGAACCTGAGGGACGATCCGGCTGAGGTCGAGACCTGGAACTGGCTGAGTTCTGTTTCCAACTCCGCCAAGGTGACGAGCCGGTCGCCGACGCGCACGCCGCCTGGGTGGCGCGCGCGCAAGCGCTTCCAGACTTGCTCGGCCCGGGCTTCGTTCCCGGCCAAGCGAAACGCGACGATCGCAGGTACCAGGGTTGCCGGCGGCAGCCCATCCACCCCGAGGCGCTCGAGCAGCCGCTCAAAGCAAAGGGCAGCCAGCGCGGAACGGCCACGGTCCAGAAAATGGACGCCCAGCAGTCCTGTCGCTTCGGCACCCGCGGCGGTGTGAAAATAGCGTTGCGTCACTTCGGCCAGCAGACTCGGGTTTCCCTGATGGGTAGCCTGGGTCAGCAGGATGCGGGCTTCCGGTCCGCGAGCGGTTTCGTACAGCTCCCGGCCACGAACGGGCAGGTTCGCGAGCAAGCGGTCGGCCTCGATGCGAAGGCCGGTCCAGCCGAGCATCTCCTTGCTGTCGGCGCCGCCGCGCCGGACACCCACGAAGACATCCTCCTTGGTGTCCAGAAGGGCTTGCAGGACATACGTGGCCTCGACCCAAGCTTCTTGCTTGATGTAGTCGCGTGCAGCTTCCAGCTGCTTCGCCAGGGCGGCATCGGTGGGAACCGAGACCGCCCAGGCGGACGGGGTCGAATCGGCCCCCGCGCGGTCGTCCCGGCGGTCTTGCGCGCCACCGGGGTTGCGCCCGCCCTGGTCCCCTTTCTGTGCCTGGGTCGATCCGGTCTGGGAGAATGTCAGCAGCCCGATCCCAAGCCCGATCACCCAGGCGCAGCGCATACTCCTTGACATAGGGGTGCTTCTCCTGTGCAGTTGGCGGGGCCTCGAGCCGCCGCGGTATCTTCCGCTCGGGCGTCTCAGAAAGCAAACATTCTCTTGGGTTCCACGGCGAGTCCAGCGGTGGTACCCAGGGCAGGAACTTTCTCTGAGGGCAGGTCCTCTCTCATGGCAGGGGGACATCCTTGAGCGTGAACGCAACCTCGATGGTAGGACTGCGTTGGCCGGTGTAGATGAGCCGGGCCGGCTCTTCCTGGCTTGGTCCCGGCTGGAAGACCTGGGTAAATTCCCAGGTCGTCCCGTTGCCACTCACGGTGGGGCCGGTGCTACTCACCCGGCGGACCGGCTGGCCTCGGTTATCCAGAAGGGCGAACTGATCCGCACCAATCGGTAGGGGCACCGCGATGCCGCGGCCTCCTCGAAACCAACCTCCGGGGACGAGGAGAATGCGCACGGGCACCCCACCGATGAACAGGTCCTGGGGAGGCGAAGCCACCTCCAGCCGCAGCTTGACCTGTCGATTCGCTTCGCGCTGGACGTCGATCAGCTTGATCGAACTCCCATCGTCTCCCTTAACGGTCTGGCCGGTCGCTTGAAGGATGTGCTCCACGCTCGCCAAGCGCTCGGCAGCCGTCTGCACCTGGAGTGCGATGGTCCCGTGCAGCTCTTTCAGGCGCCGGGAAGCCAGGTCGGGTAACCGCAGGCGGACCGGGACCTGACCAACACCACTGGCGAAGTTCGCCGGGATCTCCGTCGCCCCGTCCCATTGGATCACGATCGGCGGGAGGGAACCCTCCGTATAGGCACCCGCCCACGCGATCGTGTTCTCCGGCAGCGGCAGGGTGTGGCCCTGGGGATCGACCACCCGATCGATCCGCACGGCTAATACACTCTGGAGTCGCAGTCGAGGTTCGAGGCGGATTTCCAGGCCGAAGAGCGTCTCGCGCTCGGCCCTGGACTGGCCCGCCACCAGCCGGGCGCCGATTGCCCGCACCCGGACGCGGAATGCGCCCACTTGGCACGTCGGCAGTGGCTGCGGGCCACCCTCCGACAGAACCAGGCGGTTCTCCTGTCGGCCCGCTAAATCGCCCGGGATGTCATCCATCGCGATAACCCGGGCATCCCTGGGGTCGTCACGGTACTGGGCCTCCAGGATCGAGGCGGGATTGATGAGGCGTTCCGACAGCCCCGCCTTCTGGCAAAAGCTATCCAGCGCCTGCCACAGGGTGGTGTCACCGGTGTCCAGGGTGATTTTGCGCTCGGCCAACTTGGACCGGGCCCCTTCGAGCTGAATCGGCAGCCCAGTTCGCTGGACAAAATCGGCGACGGCCTGCGTGAGTGGCGTGTCGCGGTAAACCAGCCGGCCTCGCGTCGCCTCCAGGATGCGGGCGGCCTCTAACCGCCGCTCGATCGTTCGGACCAGCTGCCCGGCCCGGCGGCGAACCTCGGCGTCGCTACTGAGGAGGGCCTGCCGGAGCGGCTCCAGGGCGGCCGGACCCAGGGCAGCCAGATCATGCGTTGCCGCTTCGCGCTCGTCGAACCGGCGACTGCCCAGCTGAACGATCAGGCCGGCGACATGCTCGCCTTCGGCCTGAACTGCGGGGCCTTCCCGAGGTTCCGCGGCCAGGAGGCCGGCAGCGAGGAGCAGGACAGTCCCCAAAGCGGTAGTAACGCGGCAACCAAGCAATGCACATGAGCCCGACGCGCAAGCGAGGGAAGCCTTCGTCCCTCGCTTGGGCGTCGGGCTCATGTGCGGGTTGATACGCATTGGCAGCGAGTCGAGCATACGTCCCTCCTACCTTGAAACCCCGTAGTCGTGCTCTCGTCCCGTCCGGCGTTGGTTTCTTGCGGTCAGTATCTATGGGTGGCGAATATGAACAAAACTCCAGATAGCGGAGCGTTTGCACAAGCACCGGCTCTTGCCGAGCAACAAGTCAGCGGGTGGAGAGGGGGGCGTGAGTGAAGCCACGGCCGGGATTATTCTACCAGGCAACATGTTGGTTTGCACGAAATTTGGCAGGCTCAGCCCATGTGCTGGTTCACGAACCCCAGCACCCGGTCATACATCTTGGCGACCACCGCGGGATCGACCCCACCCAACCCGTGCGGGCCATTCGGGATCGTGATGAATTCATGGTCCACGCCTTTGCGGCTCAACTCCTCGTCCATGAGCTTGGATTGCTCATACGGCACATCGGTATCCTTCGTACCGTGGATGAGCAGGGTCGGTGGATACTTGGCGGACACGTTGCGGAGCGGACAATACGGTTCGAGTTCCTTCACCTGCTTGTCCGGATCGAGAGCCGCCACCTCGTTGGTCCAGAGTCCTTGTTGGCGGCAATAAAGATAAAAGCGCCCCCGATTATTCTTCTCCATCATCTCCGAAAGCACCGTCTTCCCGACCGCCTGCTGGGCTTCCTCTTTGGTCACCAGCGGCTGCTGGCAATAGAACGCATCGGGCCGGCTGTACCAGGTTCCGGCGATGTCGCCGTAGCCCCAAAAGGAAACCAGCGCCGCCGGCCGCGGCTCGACGCGGAAGCCGGACATGAGTGTCAGGTATCCGCCGGCCGAACCACCCATCACGACGAGCTTCTGAGTAGAGACGTGAAACAGCTCCGGCCCTTTGGTGCGGACCCAGTGATACGCGTCCTGCAAATCCTCGACGATGGCCGGCAGCTTCGTCTCCGGAGCCAGGCGGTAGTCGATCGAGACCAGCGCGTAACCGGCCTTGAGTAACTGCTCGCGTAGCCTGCGATCGACTCCTCCCCGATCGCCCATGATCAGAGCGCCGCCGTGGATCCAGATCACGACCGGGCGAACCGAGTCCGCGGAGGTGCCATAGACGTCGGCTTTGATTTCGCACGCACCGACGGTTTTGTACGTGAAGGTCTTCTTGGTGCTCGGGTCCTGGTTCGCCAGGGCCAGACGCGGCGCAGCCAGCGAGGCAGCGCCGCTGGCCATAAGCTTCAGAAAGGCACGCCGTTTGAGGAACTCGGCCATCGCATGGCTCCTTCTTCGGAGGTTGCTGGGTCGGATCCCATCTTTGTCGTGCCGGCTATCATACCCGCGCCCGCGGCAGAAGTATCGTGATTTCGTCCGCATGGATTGACACGCCCTCTTATCTACGTAATAATGCGTATGTATCGAGTCGTAGCCTATAGGGCAAGCAATCATGGCTGGACGAAAGACCATTGCAATTACCGATCGGCAGTTTGCCGCTTTGCACGTGCTCTGGGAGCACGGTCCGCGGACGGTGCGGCAGTTAATGGAACACCTGCCCCGGGGAGACCAGCAGCCGTACACGACGGTGCTCGGCTTGCTCCAGAACATGGAAAAGGCGGGACTGGTCACGCATCGCGAGGAAGGCCTGACCTATCGCTATGAGCCGGCGGTTTCGCGGCAGGAAGCGACCGGGGCGCTGCTGCGGGACTTCGTGACGCGCTTTTTCCGCGGCTCGGCCGAAGCCCTGGTCCTGGGACTGGTAGATACCCTGGAGCTGTCGCCCGCGGATCTGCGCGACATCGAAGCCCGACTGAGCCAGGCTGCGCTCGGGAATGGCAAGAGCACTTCGGGCGCTCCGCGAAGGAGACGTGAACCGTGACGCACTTCATCGACACCGTGCTCGAGCCGGCGCTGTGGTTCCTGGCCGATTGGTCGCTGCGCTGGGCTGCGTTGATTGCCGTCCTCGCCCTCGGGTTGGTCCTCCTCCGGCCGCGGCGCACGGCGACGCGTTCGCTGATTTGCTGGATCGTCTTACTGGCTGGTCTCGTCTTGCCCGCTTTGCCACGTTGGGGAACCGGAGTCGCGTTGCCCGGATCCACGGAAGATGCGACGCGGCACGCCGAAGGGATCCCCGTGCCCATCGTCGAAGGGCCGGTGGCACCTCGCGAGGTCCATGAGCAGCCCGCGGAAGTGATTCCCGCGGCGGAGTTGCCACTCTTGGCAGAGCAACCTGAAACACCGCCGCCCGAGGAACTACTGGGAACTCGGCGCGTTGTCCTCCTCGGTCTTGCTGCGTTTTGGCTTATGGGTGTCTGCATCCTGGCGGTACGCTGGCTGGGCGGCCGACTGTTCCTGGACCGGATGCGCCGAGCCGCCCAACCCCTGGGAGGCGCGTCTTTCGAATTGTTCCAGGCCTGTCACGCGGAACTGGGTTTACAGCGCGGGGTAGCACTCGCGGCTCATCCGCACGTTCGTTCGCCGATCGCGCTTGGCCTCTTGCGGCCGACCGTTCTTGTGCCGCCGACGTGGCCCGAGCTCACGGTATCCGTGCAGCGCAGCACCTTGCTGCACGAGTTAGCCCACTTGGCCCGTTACGATGATTGGTCCGCGTTGCTGTTGGAACTCGTGCGGGTAGTGTTCTTCTTCCATCCGCTGTTGCACTGGCTACTGAACCGCGTCGAATTCGAGCGCGAGCTGCTCTGCGACGAAGCCGTTCTCGCGCGCGGAATCGACGCCCATGATTACGCCCGGATCCTGCTGGAGTTTTCGCGTCAATCCGGCCGCTTGCTGCCTGGGGCGTTTGGAGGCCCAGCCTACCCGCTTGGGATTGGCCATCGCCATACGGTCAAGATCCGTATCCATCAACTGCTGGAGGAGAACATGATCCACTGGAGATCGCCTTTGCCGATCGGGCGCGCCATCGCGCTGGGAACAGTCATCTTGGGACTTGCGGTGGTTCTCGGAAGCATCCGTGTGCGAGCGGTCACCCCGGAGGTTACTCCCGATGATCCGGTGGCGACAGAACCGCGTGCTGCTGAGCAGGAGAAACGCACCGCGACCCCGGCTCAGAAGAAAGAATCGCTGCGTTATGGAGGCAAGAGCTTTGACCAATGGCGCGTCGAGCTGGCGACAGAGCTCAAGCCCGAATTGCGCATCGATGGAATCAAAGCGTTGAGTACGTTTGGCGCTAACGGGTACGATGAGGAAGCGGCACGTGCGATCCTAGAAGTGGTCCGCGGCTATGACCTGGCCAATCGAGATGCGGACGATTCCAATGTTATCAGTGCAGCCAGTCGTGCCATGGTCAAGATCGGGATGCCGGCCACATGGGTGCTGCTGGAAACGCTCAAGAGCGAGAGAACCAGCGACCGTCGTTTTGCCGTCGAATCCCTTCGCGAAATGAAATCGAGTGCCAAGGGCGCGATGCCGGCTCTCCTGGATCGGGTTACGAACGATACCGATCCCTTCGTGCGTATGGGGGCTCTAGACTCCCTGAGGCATCTCGATCCTGATGGCGAAGCCTTCGGTCAAGCGTTTGCCAGGGCAATCAAGGATGAGGACCTGTCAACGCGCCGGCATGCGGCCGCCATCTGGGCGCCAAGCCCCCGGCCTCCCAGGTCAACGTCTCGTGGCTCTAGACCCAGCGCGTCTCCGAAATCGGCCATCCCTTCCCTTTTGGAGGCTCTGAAGGACCCTGATCCACAGATGCGTGATATCGCCCTCGGTGCCTTGCAACGCAGTAACGCGGAGGCCAAAGCAGTCGTCCCAGCGCTCAGCGCGCTGTTGAAGGACGAGGACAGACAGGTTCGGGTGCATGCCGCCGGCTATTTGAGCCAGCTAGGGCCGGAATCCAAGGCAGCGCTGCCGGCAATGATCGCGGCGCTCAAGGATGACAATGCGGAGGTTCGCTTATTTATCGCCCAGGCGCTGGGAGCCATTGGGCCAGAGGCCAAGGAAGCAATCCCCGCGTTGTCGGAGTTGTTCCAGGAAAACAATCAGCAGCTTCGCCAAGCAGTTACCCGGGCTCTCAATCAGATCAGTAACTCAGGCGGTTTCCCCCGGTAGGCGGTCGGTAAGACCCGCGGGTCGAAGTAGCAGCAGTGTTTTCCGTACAGATGCTCGAAGCGTTCGCGAGGGATGCCAGCCGTTCCTCGCTAGCGCTTCGGGCTCATGATGCCATGCCCCACCCATTGTGCCCGCAAGCTCCCCTTGTGCTTTCGCTCGTTTTCCCGCAGCATATCAACACCTCGCCTCCTGATCCGTGAACCAACGATGCCCCAAGGAGATGACCGGGTGTCTGCGTGGTTTCTGCTCCGTCGGCTCTCACCGACGCTGCTGCAACGCTTCTTTTTGATCTGCTTCCTCGCCCAGTTCATCGCCTTTCTCGCCGTGCAGGCAGTCCCGGGTGACTGCGATCGGCTGGGGCGAGTCCGTGGCCGCGACTTCCTCCAGTTCTACGTGGCCGGCCGGATCGTGAACGCTGGGCAAGCAGAGCGCTTGTATGACCAAGATTACTTTGGCACGGTCCAAGAGAGCGTGGTTGAAATAGGGCCGGAGAAAGCAAGATACTTCGCGCTCTATCCACCGGCGATGGCGTTGCTGGCAACTCCCTTTGCATTGCTTCCGTATACGGCGTCGGTCCTCCTCTGGTGGGTCTGCACGGCGGGGCTGTTCGCCGTTGCGGCTTGGCTGCTTACGCTCGGTTGGCCCGCTGCCGAGCGACCCATTGTGTGGCTGGGATTGGCGTCATTCCAGCCCGTGGTCATCACGTTTTGGGATGGTCAACTGAGCGCCGTGTGGCTCTTGGCGGTGCTAAGCGGTTTGCGTTACCACCAGCGCGACCGCCGCTTTCTGGCCGGGCTGGTATTCTCCGTGCTCGCGCTCAAGCCGCAACTGGCCGTCGGCCTGGGACTCTGGTTGCTTCTCCGAGGCGAGGTCCGGGCCCTGTTGGGGATGGCAACTGGGACAGCCGCTCAGCAAGGGCTGGTGGCCATGCTGCTTGGGCCGAACTTGCTACTTCGTTACGTGGAAAACGCCCGCATCTACGCAGATCTTCAGCAACTTTATCAGTTCGATCCTTCTTACCAGCACTCACTCTCAGGCATCCTGATCGACCTGTTTGGGACCGAATACGCGACCGTGTGGCGCGGCGTTCACGCGCTCGTGGTGCTCTTGGCAGCCGGGCTGGTCTTCCGTTTCCCGAGAGGAGCAGGTAGCCCCGGGAGCGAACCATTGCTGGCCGTGCTCCTGACGCTCCTGGCGGCGCCGCACTTATTACTCTACGATTTGTCGCTTTTAGCGATTCCCATCGTGCTATTGAGCAAAGCCGGTTCGTCATCCGCAGGCTGGGCAGTTTTATTGTATCTGGCCGCGATGGGCTCCCCATTTTATCAGCTCAGCCGGTTTAGTGTCGTCCCGGTGGTGATCCTCTTGACTGTTTACAGCATCACGCGCTGCCGGTCCGCAAGCTCCCCTTGTGCTGGCGCCCGATTTACCGCAGCATGAAAGCACTTCGCCCGAAGATTCGCAAACGAACGCCGCCCGCAAGGAGATGGCCTAGTGTCCGGGTGGCCTGCCCTCGAAGCGTACTGGCACGTCCTGGCGGCGCTGGGCACCATGCTCGGCCCCGTGCTGACGGCCGTCACCCTCTGCTGGATCCTGGCAACCAAGAAGGATGCCACCTCCGCGGTTGCCTGGTGCCTGGTCGTCTTTTTTCTGCCTCTTCTGGGACCGATTCTGTTCGTGGTATTCGGGGACCAGCACGTGAATCGGCCGCTGAGACGCAAGCGGCGGCACAAGCAACTTTTTCAGGCCGCCCACAGCGCCCTCCTCGTCGTCGAGCCGCTCGCCGCTGTGGCGCATGAACGTGGTACTGAGGGCGAGCGACTCTGGGAAAGCCTGCACGGCCCGGCGACGGAGTCGGCAGAGAGTCCCCGATCTGCTTCTCCCCTCTTGTCCCCCTCCCCGCCCCTGACGCCTGGCGCCGAAGATTTGGCCCGCTTGGCCGAGCGCTTTGGGGCGTTTCCCATGACACACGGCAATCACTTGACGGTATATCACGAAGGTCCGCCCACCTTCGCCGCCATGCTCGAGGACATCCGCGCTGCCCGCCGGCATGTGCATCTGGAGTCTTTCATCTTCCAACCGGATGCCACTGGCAAGACGTTTCTGGAACTGCTCGCCCAGAAGGCGCGCGAGGGCGTCGAGGTCCGCCTGCTCTACGACGCCATGGGGTCGTATCGGCTGCACCGCTGGATGCTCCGGCCGCTTCGGCAGGCGGGGGGCAAGTGCAGCGTCTTTCTACCGCTGAACCCCTTTCGTCGCCGCATCCAGATCAATATGCGCGATCACCGCAAGATCCTCGTCGTCGACGGCCGCATCGCCTATACGGGCGGTCTGAATATCGGCGACGAGTATCAGGGGCGCGTCCCGCGCTTCGGCTATTGGCGCGACACGCATTTGCGCCTGGAGGGACCCGCGGTTGCCAGCCTCCAGCGAATCTTCATCGAGGACTGGGATTTCGCCGCCGGGGAAGGGCTGCATGGGGCGAGCTATTTTCCGCCGCCGTGTACCGCTGGGCCGTGGCCGGTACAGGTGATCGAGTCGGGTCCCGATCACGAGCTGAAAGGGATCCGCGAAGTCTATTTCGCGGCGATCCTGCGGGCGCGGCAGCGGCTCTGGATCGCGACGCCCTACTTCGTCCCCGACGCGGCCCTGCTCGACGCCCTGCGCCTCGCGGCCTACCTGGGCGTGGATGTCCGCTTATTGGGGCAGCATCATCCCGACAAGTGGATCCCGTATTTTGCCAGTCGTTACTACTGGGCCGACATGCTGGCGACCGGCGTCAAGGTCTATCAGTATACCAAGGGGATGATGCACTCGAAGGTGTTGATCGTGGATGGGCAATGGGCCTCGATCGGAACGGCAAACCTGGACAACCGCAGCCTGCACCTGAACTTCGAGGTCAATTGTCTGTTACCGGCCCCGGAGTTGGTGGCCGAACTGGAAGAAGCCTTTTGCCGGGACTTGGACTCGGCGATTCAGCTGCACGGCGATAGCTTTGCCCGCCGTGCGTTCACGGGAAAGCTGCTGGAGAATGCGTGCCGGTTGTTGTCACCGATATTGTGAACGTGTAGCCGCGATCGGTTTACGCGATGACGCGATTGCGTCCTTCGCGCTTGGCCTGGTAGAGCTTCTCATCGGCATGGCGGATCAACTCACTGGGCGTCAACTCGGAGTCACCGGTGGTGGTGATCACGCCCAGGCTGATCGTCACGGTGTAGGCTTTGCCCTCGAACTGGAACGGATGCTTCTCGACCATGCTGCGAATCCGCTCCGCCACTTGCACCGCGCCCTCCGAGGCCGTTTCCGGCAGCACCACGCCGAACTCCTCGCCGCCGTAGCGGGCGAACAGTTCTTCGCGGCGAATCACCGCCTTGACGCAGGCTGCCAGCTCTCGCAAGGTGAAGTCGCCGCCCAGGTGGCCGAACTCATCGTTGATCTTCTTGAACAGATCGAGGTCGAACAGAATCAGCGCCAACGGCCGACGATAGCGCGTGGTACGGGCCAACTCGCGCTCGAGGAACTCCAAGAGATAACGCTTGTTGTGGATCTCGGTCAGGGCGTCAATGATGGTCAAGCGGTAGATTTCCTCGTGGTACTCGGCCTCGACGTTGCCCCCGGCCAGATAGCGATAGATACAATTACCGACCCGAAGATAATCGCCATCCTTGAGCTTGTGCATGGAG
>JBGQLF010000114.1:0-12435 GCA_041499985.1 Gemmataceae bacterium | reverse complement strand
GGACGCGTGCGGATCACGTCGTTCCCCCACTTGCTCGGGGCAAGGTAACCTCTGAGGTTTCGTTTTGGCAGCGAGAGATGGAACTCGAGGATAGCTCATGGCCACGCTAGAACTGCGACGAATTCACTGTGCGGACGCCGACGCGGCCGGCAGGATTGCCCAGCTCCGTGCCCAGCTCAGTCCCCAGGGCGAGGTCGTCTCGCCGCGGGGCCGCGAGTTGACACTGGCCGTGTTTGGCGAAGCTTTGCCGCCAGTACGTGTGGTGGAACGCATTTGCCACGAGGTGCGGCACCGCGGCCTGGAAGCGCTCCTGCATTACACCGAGCAGTTGGATCGCGTCCGCCTTACGGCCGATACCTTGCGCGTCTCCGCCGAGGAATTGGCCGAGGCTCACGCTGCGGCCGATCCGTCTTTCTTGGAGACCCTGCGCCGGGTCCGGCAACGCATCCTGGCCTTCCAGCTGGGACTGGTGCATCGTGATGCGGTGCTCCAGATCCCGGGGCGTTATGAGCTGCGCCTGCGCTACCGTCCCATGCGCCGCGTTGGCATCTGCATTCCCGGCGGCGCGGCCGCCTATCCCTCCACGCTGCTCATGACGGTTTGCCCGGCGCAAGCGGCCGGCGTTCAGTCGCTAGCCGTCGTCATGCCGCCCAGTCGCTTCGGCGCCTATAACCTCGACATGCTGGCGACTTGCCGCGAACTGGGCGTGACCGAAGTGTACCGCGTCGGTGGCGCCCAGGCGGTGGCGGCGTTGGCCTATGGCGTCGAGGGACTGCCTGGCGTGGATATGATCGTCGGCCCCGGCAACCTGTTCGTGACGCTGGCCAAGCGACATGTCTTCGGGGAGGTGGCCATCGATATGCTGGCCGGACCGACCGAGGTGGTGGTCTTGGCGGACGACTCGGCCTGCGCCGATTTTGTGGCCGCGGACCTCATCGCTCAGGCCGAGCACTCGCCTGGGGCGAGCATCCTGATTACCTGGCACGAACCCTTGCTCGACGCCGTCGAAGCGGCGCTGGAGCGCCAGTTGCCCCTGTTGCCGCGCGGCGACCTGGCCCGCGACAGCCTGCAAAGCTTCGGGGCATTGATCCTGGCCCGGGATGCCAAGGAAGCCATTGCCCTCGCGAACCAGTTGGCCCCCGAACATCTCCAACTAGCAACGCGCCAACCGGAGTTGCTGCTCGAGCGCATCGACAACGCCGGCGCCGTCTTCCTGGGACATCATACACCGGTGGCCCTGGGCGATTACGTTGCCGGACCGTCGCATGTACTGCCGACGGGAGGAACCGCCCGCTTTGCCAGTGGCTTGTCGGCCAACGACTTTTTACGCCGCTCCAGCGTAATGGCGTTCACCCGAGCAGGGCTGGAACAGGTCGCGGAAGACGTGTGCTTCCTGGCGGAAAAGGAAGGACTGACGGCTCACGCGGCTAGTGTCGAGGTGCGCCGGCGCGACGGCCTCAATGGCCAGCTGACGTCCGTGGAGAAATCACCCCATTCAAGTTCCCATTGATCTATGTCGCACTCGGTACGTCCCTGCATCCAGGCGATGGCCGGCTACACGCCCGGCGAACAACCTCGAGATAGCGCTTTCATCAAGCTGAACACCAACGAGAATCCGTATCCGCCTTCGCCGCGCGTCTTCGAGGCGATTCGCGAGGCCCTGACCGCGGACCGCCTCCGCAAGTATCCCGACCCGCTCGGCACTGCGTTCCGTCAAACGGCCGGTCATGTGCTCCATGTCGATCCGGATGGCATTCTGATCGGCAACGGTTCGGATGACATTTTGACGATCGTCACGCGGGCGTTCGTGCCGGAAGGTGGCCTGGTCGTCTCGCCGACGCCGAGCTACGTGCTCTACCAGACGCTGGCCGAGCTGCAAGGGGCCCGCTATGAAGCAGTACCCTTCACCGCCGCCTGGCAGTTGCCCCACCCTTGGCCGATTCGCCAGGCGCACCTCACCTTTTTGCCCAATCCGAACTCGCCCTCGGGAACCACGGTTGCCCTCGCCGAGCTGGAGCGCTTCGCCGAGGAGCTGGCGGGACCCTTGGTCCTCGACGAAGCGTATGTCGCTTTCGCCGCGAGCGATGCCCTGCCGCTGGCGCGACGGAAGAACGTGATCGTGACGCGGTCGCTGAGCAAATCGCATGCGCTGGCGGGAATTCGTTTCGGCTTTGCTATCGCGGACCCGGCGCTCGTTCGCGAGTTGCTGAAAGTGAAGGATTCGTATAACTGCGACGTGCTCAGCCTGGCCGCGGCGACGGCGGCTCTGGAAGATCAGGAGTACCTGTATACGATCCGGGCCAAGATCTTGGCCACGCGAGCACGCTTGACGCAGGCGCTGGGAGCGCTCGGCTTTGACGTCTGTCCCAGTGAGGCCAACTTCGTGTGGTGCCGCCGAACCGATCGGCCGGTGAAGCCGCTTTATGAAGAGCTCAAACGCCGGATGATCCTCGTCCGATATATGAACTATGAAGGTTACGGCGCCGGACTCCGCATCACGATCGGTACGGAGGCGGAAATTGATCGGTTGCTGGACGAACTGCGGCGACTCTTGTGAGCATTGTGCACGAGGGATATGATGATACCAACGCCTGGGGCTCGCGTTCTCACTTTGCGCGACGAGGTTTTGAGGAATTCCTGTGAGCACACCGCAACCGGCTCCGCGCGACAACGTGCCGCCGATTACCGAAAGCTTGGATAGTCTGTACATCTGTATTGAAGACCAGGAGGATCCGACGATCCGTCCGGGCCAGCTACCTCCGAGGGCGACCTGTTTGCCAAACGCAGAAGAATTGTCGGATCCTGCGAAACCGCTCAGCATCTACATTTGCTTCGATGACTATGACCCCCCGCACCGTCTCCCTCCGTCGTGAAACTGGCGAAACGCGTATCGAGTTGACCCTCGACCTCGACGGCACCGGCCGCGCCGAGTTGGCCACCGGCGTGGGCTTCTTCGACCACATGCTGACGCTTCTGGCCAAGCACAGCCTCATCGACTTGACGGTCAAAGCAGTCGGCGACCTACATGTTGATCCCCATCACACCGTCGAAGACGTTGGCATCTGTTACGGCCAGGCGCTGACTCAGGCGCTCGGTAACAAGGCCGGCATCCGCCGCTATGGCAGCGCCACGCTGCCGATGGACGAAGTCCTGGTGACGGTCGCCATCGATCTGAGCGGCCGGCCATTCTGCGTCTGGCGCGCGGAGCTGCCGCCGGAAATCCTCGGTACGTTCAACGCCCCGCTCGCGGAAGAATTCTGGCGTGCCGTGTCGTCGAGCGGTGCTTTCAATCTGCACGTCCTCTGCCATTACGGACGCAATACGCATCACATCGTCGAGGGGATCTTCAAAGCTGCCGCCCGGGCCCTGCGCCAGGCGGTGGAGAGTGATCCGCGCATGCCGGGTATACCCTCCACCAAGGGCGTTCTGTAAATAATCGCAACGGTCTCGGCCAGAAGCACGCTTTACCCGCGACACGGGGGGCGTTACGCTGGAGAAATGTTGTTTGCTTCGTCCACCGCGACCTTAGGATCGCGAACTCTGCCGGGAGATGAGCATGGCTACTGAAAGCGTTGATCGTCAACAACAGAAAGTCCAGGAGTTCTTACGGCTGCTGCCTCTTACGCTCACCGTCGCCGGATTGCCCACTTCGGAGACCGGCCGTCACCTGAACGAAGGGCAGATGGAAGCACGCGCGCTCACCATCCGCACGGCGTACAAGATCGCCCGCCAAATCGTCCTCGACGTGGCTCAGTGAAGGGGCATTTTTCGACATGGTTCAGATCGGCTGTGTTCTGGGTAACAGCATTGTGGCAGCATTTTTGCAACTTGCCGAGGCCCACCGGCAAGTTGAAAACTTGCCGCCACAATGCTGTCCTCGACGTGGCCCAGTGAAGGGGCCTTTCTCCTCTGGCCGCCCGCTTACCCATCGTCGGACCGCGCAGCCGGGGTGCTGTCGCGCAGGGCCATCGCATAGGCGGTGGCATAGGCCCGGCAGTGGGAAATGGAGAGGAGAATATCGGCGATGTGGAGGCTCTGCACCAGCTCCTTGACGCCGCCGCACAGGAGCACGCGCGGCTTGCCGGTGGGATCCGGGCGGATTTCCAGTTCCGTCCAGCACAGCTCACGCCGCCGGCCCGAACCGAGACACTTGAGGATCGCTTCCTTGGCTGCCCAGCGTCCGGCGAAGTGTTCGGTGGCGCGTTTGCGGCCCTGACAGTAGCGGATCTCGCGCTCGGTGTACACGCGCCTCAAGAACAGCTCGCCGTGCTGTTCGATCATGCGCCCGATGCGCAAGCATTCCACAATCTCGGTGCCGATGCCCACGATTTCCATAAGCGTCTGCCTGGATCCGGGAGAAGCCTCCTGCTGATCTTAGCAAAGATCCCTGGCCGCTGTAAAATCGGCTCTCGGTGAGCGGCCCGAGAAACGGTTGGCGTCGCTCCCCTCGCCGTCCCCTGGAGACCCTGCTCATGCCGCACGATGCCGCGTCCGATTTGCTCGCGGAGCTGACCCCAGCTCAGTGCGAGGCGGTCACGCATTTTGAAGGCCCGCTGCTCATCCTCGCCGGCGCCGGCAGCGGTAAGACGCGCGTCATCACACGCCGCGTGGCTTACCTCCTCCAGCAGGGCGTCCGGCCGTACAACATCCTGGCCATCACCTTCACCAACAAAGCTGCCGGCGAAATGCGCCAGCGCATCGAGACGTTGGTGCCGAACAGTCGGGTGTGGATCAGCACGTTCCACAGTCTGGGTGCCAGGCTGCTGCGGCAATATGCGGAACGGCTGGGCTTGGAGCGCAACTTTACCATCTACGATCAGACCGACCGCAACCGCCTGGTCAAGGCGGCCCTGGAAGCGGCCAACATCGATAACGTGCGTTTTACGCCGGAGCGCATCCAAGGTGCAATCAGCAAAGCGAAGAACCAACTCCTGGGGCCCGAACGCTACGCGGAACGGGCCGACGACTTTTTCAGTCAAACGGTGGCGCGCGTCTATCCGATCTACGAGAAACGGCTGCGCGCCGCCAATGCCCTGGATTTCGATGACCTGCTGCTGTGGCCGGCGTTGGCCCTCAAACACGACGCGGAGCTGCGCGCCGAACTGGACGGCCGCTTTCGCTTCGTGCTCATCGATGAATACCAGGATACCAATATGGCGCAATACGCCATTGCCCGCGGGTTGTCGGTGGATCAGCCGAACCTGTGCGTCGTGGGCGACCCCGATCAAAGCATTTACAAGTTCAGAGGATCCGATATCCGCAATATCCTCGACTTCGAGCGCGACTTTCCCAGCGCCCGCGTCATCACGCTCGACCGCAATTACCGCAGCACCAAAGCGATCCTGCACGCCGCCAGCCAGCTGATCGCTCACAACCGCCAGCGGAAGCCGAAGGGCCTGGTTACGGAAAACCCGCAGGGCCAACCGGTAACCCTGCTCACTTTTGAGAACGGACTCGAGGAAGCCGAAGGCGTCGTGCGCCGCATTCGCGATGCGGTGCAGGCGCAGAAACGCAGCTACCACGACTTCGCTCTCTTCCTGCGCATCAACGCCTTGTCGCGTGCGTTGGAGACGGCCTTCGTCAAGCACCGGGTGCCCTTCCAGATCGTCAAGGGGTTGGCGTTCTTCGAGCGCAAGGAAAACCGCGATGTGCTCGCGTACCTGCGCTTGCTCCTGAACCCGCGGGACGACCTCTCCTTCCTGCGCGCGGTCAACGAACCTGCCCGTGGTATTGGCAAAGTATCGCTGGAGCATTTGCAGGCCCACGCCGAGCCACGCGGCCTGAGTCTGCTCGCGGCCGCGGCCGACGTCGCCAAGATCCCGAGCATCAAGGGCAAGGCGGCAGCCGGACTGCGCGACTTCGTCCAGCTCATGCACGAGCTGAGCAAGCTGGCCGAGGCGGCGCCGGACGAGGTCATTCGTCAAGTCCTCGATCGCAGCGGCTATCGGCTCATGCTCAA
Organism: Gemmataceae bacterium; assembly: GCA_041499985.1. GTDB lineage: Bacteria > Planctomycetota > Planctomycetia > Gemmatales > Gemmataceae > JBGQLF01. The sequence goes on along the minus strand of JBGQLF010000114.1, from coordinate 6,476 downwards.
AGGGAGTAGCGACGTCGAAGATCAAGAACGCCTGGCCAACATCGAAGAACTCATCACCGCAGCCAAGCAGTTTGCCGCCGAGGACAGCAGCCGGACCCTCGGGGATTTCCTGGAGAACATCACCCTGGCCAGCGACGTGGACAGCTGGGACGAGCAGCAAGATTGCGTTTCCATCATGACGCTGCACTCGGCCAAGGGGTTGGAGTTTCCGGTGGTCTACATGCTAGCCGTCGAGCAGGGCTTGCTGCCGCACGAGCGCAGCCTGGCCAAGGAGGAGGACGTCGAAGAGGAACGCCGGCTTGCTTTCGTCGGCATGACACGTGCCAAGGAAGAGCTGTACCTCTGCCATGCCCGGCTGCGGGAGTTCCGCGGCCAAACGTTATATGCGGTGCCGAGCATGTTTCTCGATGAGCTGCCAGGGGACGGTACGCAGGCCATTGATCAGTCTGCCAGCGCCGCGGGCACGACCTCGGCCCTCGATGCCTGGCGCGGCGGCAGCAAGGCTGCGGAACCGGGCTGGGCCGAGGCCGGGATCGCGCCCGCCAGCAAGGCCGAAGCGGCGGAGGCCGAGGGTAGTTCTTCCGAATTCGTCGAAGGGATGATCGTGCGGCACGAGGCGTATGGCCCCGGCAAGATCACGCACGTGAGCGGGTTCGGGGCGCTGCGAAAAATCAAGGTGCGTTTCGGCAGCGCTGGCGAGCGCACCTTCCTGGCCAACAAGGCGAAGTTGACGATTGTCCGCAAGAGCTGAATTCGTACTATTCCCTGGAGAGAGTCTGTACTTTCCATGCAAGGATCCGTGCTTCCCATGTTCACCCTCAGTGCCTTCGCCGACGAAATTGATCCTGATCCCCAGATGCAGATCGACGTGCTCCGGTCGTGCGGCGTCCGCCACATTGAGCTGCGCTCGATCCTCAAGACCAATGTCCTCGATCTGACGGAGCTTCAGGTCGCCGAGCTGAAGTCGCTGCTGGACCGGAACGGGTTCCGCCTCAGCGCGATCGGCTCGCCCATCGGCAAGATCAAGATCAATGATCCCTTCGAGCCGCACGTGCAGCGCTTTCGCCGCGCCCTTGATCTCTGCAAGGTCTTCGACACGCCGAACATCCGCATGTTCAGCTATTACCTGCCCGAAGGCGGCGACTGGGACAACTGGCGGCGTGCGGTGCTCGATCGCATGTGGGACAAGCTGAAATTGGCCGAGAAAGCCGGTGTCCGGCTGATCCATGAGAATGAACACGGCATCTACGGCGACGATCCGGAGCGCGTCAAGGACCTGATGGAAACGGTCCTGGAGCAGGCGGATGCACGCTACTTCGGAGCGGTGTACGATCCGGCCAATTACGTCTTCTGCGGCTATGACCCGTGGAAGGGTTGGCAATTGACCAAGGAATGGACCGTTCACTTTCACATCAAGGACTGGGTTCACGGCGAGAAGCATGGCCGCGTGGCCGGCGAGGGAGAAGGCCGGATTCCCGAGGTGATGGCCGAGGCGGTGGCGCGAAACTACAACGGGTTCGCGACGCTGGAGCCGCACCTGCTCGGCGGCGGACCCACGGGCGGCGTCACGGGACCGGAGCTGTTTCCTAAAGCGGTGACCGCTTTCAAGCGCGTGCTCGACCAGGTTAGGGCACCGTATCAGTGAGCGCGACCCATCACACCGTGCATGTGCGCGTCAATGATGCCGCCACGGGTCAACCGACTCCCGTGCGTATCCGCTTTACGGGACCGGACGGCGAGTATCTGGCCCCCTTTGGCCGGCTGGTGGATTTTGCCACGCAGCGCGGGGAAGACGTGGGCGGCAATTTACACCTGCGCAATGGCCGGTATGCCTACATCGACGGCAGCTGTGAAATCCGCTTGCCGGCTGGCCCGGTTCGCGTCGTGATCAGCAAAGGGCCGGAGTACACGCCGCTTTGCCAGGAACTGACGCTGGCGCCTGGGAAACTGACCCTGCGCTTTGAGTTGCGACGGTGGATTAACTGGCGCGACGAGGGCTGGTACTCGGGTGATGTCCGTGCTCATTACCTGACGCCGCACGGCGCCCTCCTGGAAGCAGCGGCTGAAGACTTGGCCGTCGTCAACCTACTCGCGTTGCAAGATGCCCGGTCCGATCTGTCAGGGAAAGTGCAGTCGCAGCTGCCGAACATCCTGGCGTTCAGCGGCCAACGCCCAGTTCTGGAACTGCCGGGCTGCCTGGTTGTGGTCAACACCTACAACATCCATCCCGTTCTGGGCCAGATAGCCCTCTTGAATTGCCACCGTCCTGTCTACCCGCTGCGGTTCGGCGAGGCCCAAGGATGGGACAACTGGACCGTGAGTGACTGGTGCGACCAGTGTCATCGCAAGGGCGGCTTGGTCGTTTGGACCGCTGCGGGCACGATGGACTCTCTCCATGAGCACGGCGAGGCGTTAGCCAACCTGATCCGGGGCAAAGTGGATGCGTTCGAGACGAACGGGCTCGAGTGCGAAGCGGTGGAGCTCTACACCCCCCTTTGGTATGACCTGCTCAACGCCGGCCTCCAGGTGCCGCTCGTGGGCGCAAGTACCAAGGAGAGCAACCACCAGGCCCTGGGGGAGCCGCGGACTTACGCCCGCCTTCAGCCGGGCGAGGCGTTCACCTACAAGACCTGGATCGAAGCGGTCCGTGCCGGCCGCACTTGCGTCACCAATGGACCCCTGCTGTCGCTCACGGCCCAGGGCCACGATCCCGGAGCGGTGCTCGACTTGCTGGCACCGCCGCAGACCATTCACGTGCGGGCCGAGGCGCGCAGCCTCATGCCGTTCGAGCTGTTGCAACTCGTGCTCAATGGTGCCGTTGTCGCCACGGCCCCAGCCCAGGGTTCCCCGGCCACAGCGGTCCTCGAGCAGGACGTGCCGGTAGCGGCCAGCGGCTGGTTGGCGGCCCGCTGCGCGTGCCGGCCGTGGGAACACCCAGATTACAACCCAACCTCCGTTCCTGAGGAGCCTTCCGCATTTGCCCAGACTTCCCCGGTCTACGTGCGCCTCCAAGGCTGCCCGCCCCGGGCAGATAGGAAAGCTGTGGCAAACTTGCTCGCTCGACTCGACGCCTCCCTGGAATGGGTGTCTGGACACGGTCGCTTCGAGAACGAGCCGCAACGGCACCGGCTGGTGGAGATATTGCAAAGTGCCCGCCAGGAACTGATTCGACGGCAGGCCGTCTAACGCTCCGTTTGTGCCTGGTTCACAGGCAGGTAACGTCGTTGTGGGGCAAGTTTCCAACTTGCCAGTGGGCCTTGGCAAGTTGAAAACTTGCCCCACAACGCGGAGCCCCTTCTTTCCGCGTATTCCTCGAATTCGCCCACCCTCGGGTCGTTCGCAGCCGCACCGCCCTTACCCGGGCCGCCCTTTGGTATTGCCAATCCCGCGGGGAAGATTCGTATAATGGCTAATAAAGCAAGCCCTTCCGGAGGAGCTTCCCCCCATGCTAGATCGAATCGCATTTCAGGGCATCACCTTTGACGATGTCCTGCTCGAGCCGGCCTTCAGCGATGTGGTTCCCCGCGACGTCGATGTGCGGACACGGCTGACCCGCTCCATTCGTCTCAACGTCCCCATCCTCTCGTCCCCCATGGACACGGTGACGGAAAGCGAACTGGCCATTGCCCTGGCCCAGGAAGGCGGTATCGGCATCATTCATAAGAATATGTCGATCCTGGAGCAGACCCGCGAGGTGGACAAGGTCAAGCGCAGCGAGAACGGCATCATCACCGATCCGATCACGCTGACGCCCGATGAGACCGTCGGCACGGCCCGGCGCATCATGGAACAGAACAATATCGGCGGTGTCCCGATCACGGTGGACGGCTACCTGAAGGGCATCTTGACCCGGCGCGATCTGCGCTTCCTGACCGACAACAACCAGCGGCTCGCCGAAGTGATGACCAAGGACAGCCTGGTGACGGCCCCGGAAAACACGACGTTGGCAGCGGCCGAACGGATTTTAACGGAAAATAAAGTCGAGAAATTACTCCTGGTGGACGAAAAATATAAACTGAGAGGTCTGATCACCATCAGGGACATCGACAAGCTCACCAACTTCCCCAACGCCTGCAAGGACAAGCGCGGGCGACTGCGCGTGGGGGCGGCGCTGGGAGTGCATGAGTATGAGCGCGCCGAATCGCTCATTCGGGCGGGCGTGGATGTCCTGGTGGTGGATTCGGCGCATGGCCATTCCAGTAACGTTCTGCGCACCGTGGCCGAGCTCAAGCGTCGCTTCGAGATCGACGTCATCGCCGGCAATGTGGCCACCACAGACGGGGCACGCGCCCTGGTGGAGGCCGGCGCCGACGCTATCAAGGTCGGCATCGGTCCCGGCTCGATCTGCACCAGCCGCGTCATCTCGGGCGTGGGCGTGCCGCAGATCACCGCGATTGCCCAGGCAGCCGAGGGGGTCGCGGACAGCGAGGTGCCGATCATCGGCGATGGCGGCATCCGCTATTCGGGCGACATTACCAAGGCTCTGGCGGCCGGGGCGCATTGCGTGATGCTCGGTGGTCTGTTCGCGGGGCTGGCCGAGAGCCCGGGACAAACGATCATGTACAAGGGCCGCAGCTTCAAGACGTATCGGGGCATGGGATCGCTGGGGGCGCTGGAAGCCGGCTCCGGCGATCGTTACCAGCAGGAGAACGGCACGAGCAGCAAGCTGGTGCCCGAAGGGGTCGAAGGAAGGGTGCCGTACAAGGGGCATTTAGCTCCGTTTGTCTACCAACTGGTAGGCGGCCTGCGGGCGGGCATGGGCTACTGCGGTACCCGGAATATCGAGGAATTGCGCACCCGTACGCGCTTCATTCTGGTGAGCGCCGCGGCGGTGCAGGAGAGTCATCCGCATGACATCGTCATTACGCAGGAAGCACCCAATTACAGCAGTGCCGAGTATGCCGGCACGGATGGCGGCTAGCCTGTTCGGGGTCGGCCTTTGGTTGGCCGGCGCGGCCGCGCCCGCTCAGGAGCCACCCCCGACGCTGCACTTGCCGTATATCGCTCCGAGCAACGGCATGGCCGTCAAGACTCTCCACTTTACGAAGCAGCCGGATCCACCGCCGCCGCCCCCGTTGATGGCGGTGCCGGAGAAGGTCATCCACCTCGGCAAGGACCCGACCACGGCCCCGGAGCTGGAGCGGGGCCTCCAGCCAGCGGGAATGCAGCAGCCCAAGGAACCGCCGCGCAGCGACGCCCGCGTGCCGGGTGAAGAAAGCCAGGGCTACCAGGTGCAGCTCGAGCCACCGGGACCGCAACGGCTCTACCGCCTGGAATCCGAGAACGCTTTGCACACGCGCATGGAGCAGGAGGCCCGCGAGCGTCCCCGCCCCGAACGGTTGGAATTCCCCGACTATAGGCCATTGAGCACGGAGACGCGTATCGCTCGGGTCTGGGGGCCCTTGCATTTGCCGGTCGAGCCGAATTACGTCTGCTATGGCCGGTTGGAATTCGAGGAGATTAACAGCGAACGCTTCGGCTGGGAGATCGGCTTCTTGCAGCCGTTCATCTCGGCCGGCTGGTTCTACTGGGACCTCGTCGCGTTGCCGTACCATGCGTTCAGCGAACCGTGTCGCCGCTCAGATTGCAGTGCCGGCTACTGCTTGCCGGGCGATCCGGTGCCGTACTTGCTTTATCCGCCAGGAGCCAGTGGCACGGGTGCACTTGCCCAGGCAGCTGCGGTGGTCAGCCTGATTGCGATCTTCCCGTGAACAGGCGATCCCAGAAGAAGATTGCCCTTGGATGAGCCCGAAGCGCGAGTGCGAGAGACCAACCTCCCTCGGGCTTCGGGCTAGTCGTTCGTTGAGAATGCTGCATGCTCTTCTTGCTCAAGCGAACCTGGAAGACCGGCTTGATCGCCTTGCTGGTTCTGGCCGGTCTCGGTCTCGCTCTCCGCTCCCTATTGGGTGCTGGCGCTCCGCTGACCATCACGCTTGGCACGGCTCTGCTGGGCGTCGGCGTCTTTGCGGGTGTGCTGTGCAGCGATCTGCTGTTGCACGGTGTCTTTCAACTCCTGTTCGGCCAACTGTATCGCCAGCGGTATCAGGAACTGGCGGGCATCTTCCGCGCGCAGAGCCAGGCAGCGATGTGGGTTGGTGCGACCCTGGCGGGGGTCGGGGAAGAGCTCGTCTTCCGTGGACTCGGCACCGGGACTCTCTATCTGGTGAGTGCGGCGGTGGTCTTTGGTCTTCTGCACCACATCCGGCGAGCGCTCTGGCCGTTCTCCCTGTGGGCGATCTGGGAAGGATTGCTATTTGCCCTTGCCCTCTCGCTCACGGGCGCGCTGTTTGTGACCATGGTGGCCCACTTCCTGCATGATTTGGCCGGTTTCGCCGTGTTCCGGCACCGCAACCGGGTTTCCGCTTCCGTCTAAAACGCCCATCCAAGCGAGGCACGTTATGCCCCGAAAATGAGCCTTTTTGAACCCTGTCCAAGTTCATTCCGCGGCGAGGTCAACCATGGAGCGCAACCCTCCT
>JBGQLF010000113.1:0-12462 GCA_041499985.1 Gemmataceae bacterium | reverse complement strand
GCCGGCCACAAGGTCGGCAAGGCTTGCACGGCCCAGGGAAACATCCTGGCCGGCGAAGCCGTGGTCGACGCCCTGGTGGAGGCGTTCGAGAAAACCGGGGGCCAGCTGTCGTTGCGGCTCCTCGCGGCCCTGGAGGCGGGTCAGGCGGCGGGTGGCGATAAACGCGGCATGCAGTCGGCGGCCATGCTCATCGTCAAGAAGGGCGGCGGCGCGTGGCTCCATAACGACGTCATCCTTCGACTCCAGGTCGATGACCATGCGGAACCGATTAAGGAACTCCGCCGATTGGTCGAGAAGTCGGCAGAGTGGCGCCAGCGCTTCCAGCGCTCCAGACAACAGTAATTGTCGCCGGCCACTCACGCCAACAACTCGCCGATCACCTGGCCGCCGAATTGAGAGAGCTGCTTGAACCGGCCGGCGTGGAAGTACGTCAGCTTGGCATCGTCGAGACCCAGCAGCCGTAAGAGGGTGACGTGTACGTCGCGCACGTGGTGGACGCAAGCGATGGCTTCCGCCCCCAATTCGTCCGTCGCTCCGATCGTGTGCCCGGCCTTCACTCCGCCGCCGGCGAACCAGATCGTCATGGCTTTTGGGTTGTGGTCCCGGCCATAGGCGGTCCCCATGCGCACGCCATTGTCGGGCGATCGGCCGAACTCGCCGCACCAGATGACCAGCGTGCTCTCCAGCAGTCCGCGCTGTTTCAGATCGGTGATCAACCCGGCGATCGGCTGATCCACTGCTCGAATCAGGTTACTGTGGGCACGTTCGATATAGTCGTGCGAATCCCAGGTGCCGGCGTAGAGCTGCACGAAGCGGACGCCCTGCTCGACCAGCCGGCGCGCCAGCAGGCACTTACGGCCAAACGCATCGGTCGGCTCAACACCGATTCCATACAGGGCCTGAACCTTCGCCTCTTCCCGGTCGATGCTCAAGATACCCGGTACCTGCATCTGCATCCGGAACGCCAGCTCGTAACTCTCCATCCGGGCGGCGAGGTCGTCCCGGCCGGGCCGCTGGGTGAGGTGCTGCGCGTTCAACTGGGCGAGCAGATCGAGGTTGTGCCGTTCGTGTTCCCGCGGAATTGCTGCCCCCCTACCCTCTCCCCCGCCTTCGGGGGAGAGGGTAGGGTGAGGGGGTTCCAGGTCGAGGATCGGCGACCCCTTCGGCCGAAACGGTGTACCCTGGTAATGGGCCGGCAGAAAGCCGTTTCCCCAGTTGGCGGCTCCGCCTTGCGGATACGAGACCTCCGGTAAGACGACAAAGCCGGGCAAGTTCTGATTCTCCGTGCCCAGGCCGTAGGTCACCCACGCGCCCAGGGCCGGATCGCCGCCGAAGCGGTTGCCGGTGTTCATCTGGTACAGCGCCGTCGGATGATTCACCGAATCCACCTGGCAGCCGCGGTAGAAGCAGAGGTCGTCGGCGACTCGGGCGAGGTGTTCCCAGTTCATGGTCATGTCGGCTCCGCACGTGCCGACCTTGCGGAAGGAGAACGGGCTCTGCACATAATAGCGCTTGCCGCTGGACATGGCGGACTGCATCGCGTCGTTGCGGACAAACGCCTGCAAATGGAGGTCTTTCAGCCTCGGTTTTGGATCAAAAGTGTCGATGTGGCTGGGCCCGCCCTCCATCATCAGGAAGATGCACGCCTTGGCCTTGGCCGGCAGGTGAGCCGACTTCGGGACAAGCGGGCGGGCCGCCTTCGCCTCGGCTCGGGCCTGCTCGGCGAGCAGCGCAGTGAACGCCACACTGCCGAGGCTGGCCCCGAGACTGTAGAGGAACGCACGGCGCGTCGGCGCCCAGCCAGCGCGGGAACCGGTACAGGGGAAGCGTACGGACACAGCGCGGCTCCTTTCATCCTCAGTTTCCAAAAGGGGACTGGACCCGTGATTCTAGGGGTCCAGTCCCCTTTTGGAAACTAGTCCAGGTACACGAACTCATTCGCATTGAAGAGCACAAGGCAGACTTCCATCAACCCGCGGATTTCGGGGCCCGCGTCGGCCGGGTGCAGGTCGGGCACGAAGTCGGCGGCGGCCTCCAGCAGCTCGGTAAACGTGAACTTCTGCCCGGTGTTCTCCTCGACCGCCTCGCGGACCACCGCGCGCGGCCACACCGGCTTTGCGAAGGTCAACGCCTGGTGCCAGGCGGTCCTCTGCTCCCAATGCTTCAGGCACACCTGCTGCTCGTCAGCCGCCGGTGGCCGGCCGAAGGCCAAACGGAAGGCTCGGTCAATCGCTTCTGCCCTCGTCTTTGTCTCTCTTAGTAGCCGGGTCGCCAGCGCCAGTGCTCGGTTGGTGGTCGCCGCGCTGTGGAGCAGGCTAAACACCTGAGGCGTGACGATCGAAGCCTCGCGGCACTCACAGGAGGATTCCGGGCTGGGTTGGTTGAACACTTCCAGGAACGGATCGCGCAGGCCCCGGAGTTTCAGGGCGTAGAGCGAACGCCGATGGCGCTGCTGGGGTAACGGCGACGGCTGCCACGCCGGCGCAAACGTTCCCATCACCTGACGCGGTTGGAGAGCCACTTCCGGATTCAGTTCGGGCCGGACCGGGATCCCGCCGATCTCCGGATTCAGCTCGCCCGATACATAGAGCAGCGCGTCTCGCAACTCCTCCGCCGCCAGCCGGCGCGGCTTGAAGACGGCATAGCCGATCCCGTTTGGATCTTTGGCCGCCAGTGCCGTCGCGTTCGGGTGGCGAGACGCACGGCGGTACGCCTCCGAGGTCAGGATCAGCCGATGCATTGCCTTCACCGACCAGCCGCGCTCGATGAACTCGACCGCCAGCCAATCGAGCAGCTCCGGGTGTGTCGGCTTCTTGCCGGTGGCGCCGAAGTTGTTCGCGTTGGCGGCGATGCCCTGGCCGAAGTGTCCCTGCCAGATGCGGTTCACCATGACTCGCGCCGGCAGCGGATTCTGTGGGCTGGCGATCCAGTCGGCCAGCGACTTTCGCCGGCCTTCGAGTCCGGTGGGGACGTTGTTCGCTCCCGCCACGGCGCTGAGAGCGCCGGGCGTCACGGGATCCTTGGGCGTGAACACGTCGCCGCCGGCCAGGATGCAGGTGACTTCAAGCTCGCCTGCCGTCATCCGGTTGGCCGGCATCCGTTTCGGGGTGAGAACCGCTCGAATGGCCGGCGTCCGTCCGCTGTACACGGACAGGGCGACCGCATCGTAGCGCTCGAACTCCCACTTCAGCCGCTCCAGTCCTTTGCGGACAATCCGCTCCATTCCCAGGTCTACCATGTCGAGCCCGGCCCGCGCGGGTGGCAATTGGCTCTCCGGGATCCCGTCGCGCAGCCCCCGCACCCGAGGGATGTACGCCAGGCCGCGTTCGGCGCACCACTTCCGGGCCGCGGCTTCTTCCTTGATCCGGATCTCTTTCAGGATTGCCTCGTAGCGGGCCTGGCGGGCTTCGAGATACTTTCGCTCCTCGAAGGTACGCGTATTCTCGATGGGCAGAAACGGGGCCGTGCGTTCGGCAAGCTGAGTCGTGGCCAACGCAGCCTGGAGGCGGTAGTAATCGCGCGTCGGAATCGGATCGAATTTGTGGTCATGGCAGCGGGCACACTGGAGCGGGTGGGCCAGGAACACTTGGCCAATGGTCTCCGTGACATCGTCGAGAAACCGCTGGCGGGCGACCTTGGCCACTTCCATCCCGGTCAGCTCCCACGCCCCCATGCGCAGGAAACCGGCCGCGATGAGCAGCTCTGGGTCGGTCGGATCGATTTCGTCGCCGGCTAGCTGCTCGCGAACGAAGCGGTCGTAAGGCTTATCGGTGTTGAACGCCCGGACAACGTAATCGCGATAGCGCCAGGCGTTGCCGCGTTCGTAATCGTTGGCGAACCCAGACGAGTCGGCGTAGCGCACCACGTCCAGCCAGTGCCGGGCCCACTGTTCGCCGTAGTGCGGCGATGCGAGCAGCCGATCGACTACCTTCGCGAATGCCTGGCCATCGGGATCTGGGTCCTGGACGAACGCCTCCGCATTTTCGGGCGTTGGCGGCAAGCCGAGTAGGTCGAAGGTCGTCCGGCGGATCAAGGTGCGCCGATCCGCGGGCGTGGCTAGTGTGAGGCCGAGTTCCGCCAACCTCTGGCCAAGAAAAGCATCGATCGGGTTCGCGCCCTTCAGCTCTTTGACCTCGGGGATGGCTGGCTTTCGGAGCGGCTGATAGGCCCAAAGGTCCGCCGATTGGTAGCGCCGATTGGTCCACTCGGGCGTCAATCCGCCGCTGGTGGCGACGGTCACGCCGCCTTTCGCGTCCCTGGCTTCTTTCGCGGCCAATTCTTTCACGCGCTCGGCCGGCGGCCAGGGACCTCCGCCCGCGATCCAGCGGCGCATGGCCTCCACCTCGGCCGGCGATAGCTTGTCATTCTCCTTCGGAGGCATGACACGCTCGGGGTTATTGCGGGCAATAGCGAGGTACAGCGGGCTGTCGGTGGGTTTCCCCGGGATGATGGCCGGCTGGCCGCTGTCGCCGCCACGGAGCAGAGTGGCGCCGGAGCGCAGATCCAGCCCGCCGCGGATTTTCTGGAGGTCGTCGCCGTGACAGGGTAGGCACTTCTGCTTGAAAACCGGCAACACGGTGATGGCGAATAGCCGCTCGGCCTCAGCCGCTGTGGGTGTGGGCTCTGGCTGGGATGCCGCCAGCCTTGCAAAGGAAACCCACAGGGCCGCGCTCACGACGGTCATGTGGACAAGGCAGCGTGCGCGGGCGGGAGGTGGAAACGGTCTCATTCGGCTGTTCTCCCGCAGCATCTTTCAGATCCCTTCGCCGAGACTCTCGAGCTTTACGTGGCGGCCGCGTGGCCAGCTTTGTGATAGTATCGCCGCGGGTTGCCAATTGGTCAACGATCAGGGTGTATTGCCGGCGCAGCTTGGTTGACTCCACTCCTCCGGGATTCTATGATCGACCCAATTCCGACCCCGTTCCTCGCGGCAACACGCTTCGGTGGTAGATATCGCCATGGCCGCTCCGCAGTCAACCTGCTGGACCATCATCCAGGCCGCAGCGGCCGGCAACCTCGGCGATCGTGAGGAGTTCGCCCGCCGCTATCTTCCCGTCGTTCGCGCTTACCTCGCCGCTCGCTGGCGCCAGTCGGCCTTGATGCGGGAACTCGACGATGCCGTGCAAGAGGTCTTTGTCGAGTGCTTCCGTCCCGAAGGTCCCCTCCAACGGGCTGCCTCCGGTCAGGTTCCCGGCTTCCGCGCCTTCCTCTTCGGCGTGGTTCGTAACGTGGCTCGCCGCTTCGAGGCCAGCCCCCACCGCAACTTGTCGCCGTCGCCCGAAGAGATCCACCTCTCGCAAGTCGAAGCCGAGGAAACCAGCCTGGAGCGCCTGTTCGACCGTGCCTGGGCAGAGGCGCTCCTGGTCGAAGCGGCTCGGCGGCAGCAGGCACGCGCGGCTCAAACCTCCGCGGCTGCCGTCCAGCGCGTCGAGCTGCTTCGGCTGCGCTTTGAGGAAGACTTGCCGATCCGCGATATTGCCGCCCGCTGGAACGTTGATCCGGCCAAGCTGCACCATGAGTACGCCCTGGCTCGCAAAGAGTTCAAGGCCGCCCTCCTGGAAGTGGTGGCGTTCTACCACCCCGGGAGCCCGGCCGAGGTAGAACAGGAAGCCGCCGGCCTACTTCGAGCGTTGTCCTGATTTTTCAGATTTTTGGGCGCGAAAACGGTCTGAGGAGCGATCCTGGAATAGAAGCCTGCTCTCCCAGGGAGGAACGACCCATGACCGAATCCCACGACCGCGACAAAACCGGCGCCTATCAACCCGAGGACTCCGTCGACGCCGTGCTCGACGCCGGCCTGGCTGCTGCGTTTCGTCCTGGCCCGCCACTGTCCTCGGAATCGTGGTCTTTGCCCTCCCGCTCGGGCCCGGGAGCTGGAGAGCCGCCGGTCCAGCTACGCGAACCGGTGGACGAGCCGCTCACGCCGGTGAATCTGCCCGCCTCCGATGCCATGCCGGCTCCGGTGGCAGTGCCCGAGCGCTATCACCTGGTCGGCGAGCTCGCCCGCGGCGGGATGGGGGCAATCCTCAAAGGCCGCGATGTCGACCTGGGGCGCGATATCGCCCTCAAGGTGCTGCTGGAGAAGCATGCCGGCAAACCAGAGCTACTGCACCGCTTCGTGGAAGAAGCGCAGATCGCTGGGCAATTGCAGCATCCCGGCGTGGTGCCCGTCTACGAGCTAGGCCAGTTCGGCGACGCCCGGCCGTACTTCACCATGAAGCTGGTCAAGGGCCAGACCCTGGCCAAGCTGCTGGCCGAGCGGACCGACTCGTCCCAGGAGCGGCCGCGTTTCGTGAAGATTTTCGAGCAGGTGTGTCAGACCCTGGCCTATGTGCATGCTCGCGGCGTCATCCACCGGGATCTGAAGCCGAGTAACGTGATGGTGGGCAGCTTCGGCGAGGTGCAGGTGATGGACTGGGGCCTGGCCAAGGTGCTCGCCGAGGGCGGTATCGCCGATGAGCAAGCGAGCCGGAAGCGTCAGCCTCCGGAACCAGTCAGCGTCATTCGCACCATCCGCAGCGAGGGGACGGAGCTACCTGGTGTCGGGAGTTCGCACACGCGGGTAGGCAGCGTGCTGGGGACACCGGCGTACATGGCGCCGGAGCAGGCGCGCGGCGAGGTGGAACTGGTGGATCAGCGGGCCGACGTCTTTGGCCTGGGAGCGATCCTGTGCGAGATTCTCACGGGGCGGCCGCCGTTCACCGGTAAAGGCGCGGAGGCGCAGCGCAAGGCACAGACCGCCAGCTTGGACGACGCCTATGATCGGCTGGCGCAGTCTGGCGCGGACGCGGAGCTGATCGCCCTGGCGCGGAGCTGTTTGGCAGCGGAGCCCTGGGACCGGCCGCGGGATGCGGGGGTAGTGGCGGAGCAGATGACGGCTTACCTGGAATCGGTGCAAGCCCGGCTGCGGCAGGCGGAGCTGGAAAGGGCGGCGGCGGAGGCGCGGGCGGAAGAGGAGACGCACACCCGGCAGCTGGCCGAGGCCAAGGCGGCCGAGGAGCGGAAGCGGCGGCGGGCGACGCTGGCGTTGGCGGCGGCGGTGTTGGCGCTGGTAGTGTTGGGGGGCAGCGGCGCGGCCTGGTGGTGGCAGCAGCGGACGGAGATGGTCCAGGACGTGGAGAGAGCGTTGGCCGAGGCAGCCGAGCATCAGCAAGCCGGCCGGTGGGCCGAGGTGCGGGCGACGTTGGAGCGGGCCGAAGGACGGCTGGGGAGCGGGGGACCGGCGGCGCTGCGGCAGCAGGTGCGGCAGGCGCGGGCGAATGCCGAGATGGTAGCAGAGCTGGACGAGATCCGCTTGCAACAGGCGGCCGTCAAGGAGGGACGCTTCGACATGCACGGGGCGAACGAGCGTTATGCGGAGGCGTTCCGGAAGTATGGCATCGACATGGCGTCGTTAGAGGTGGAGACGGCGGCAGAACGAGTGCGGGAGTCAGCGATCCGCAAGGAGCTGCTAGCGGCGCTGGACAACTGGGCGTGGGCTGAGCCAGGGAAAGATCCAGGCCAGGCGCAGTTACGAGCAGTAGCAGACGGAGCGGATGCCAATCCATGGCGGCGAATGTTCCGAGAGGCCAGGAGGGACAGGGCGAAGCTGAAGTAATTGGCTGGCCAAGTCGAGGCGCTGGAGCAACTGCCGGCGGTACTGTCCCTGTTCGGCGCAGCGCTCGTGCAGGCGGGGCTGGCGGAGGAAGGAGTGGCGATTTTGCGGCAGGCCCAGCAACGGTACCCAGCGGACTTCTGGATCAATCAGGAGCTCGCATTGTATTTAGTCCATCTCAAGCCGCCCCGGTTGGACGAAGCAATTGGCTACTACCGGGCGGCCGTGGCGCTTCGTCCGAGCAGCCCCGGAGCGCAGCTCAATCTCGGTACTGCCCTGCACGATCAGAGGGACTTTGCAGGCGCCAGGGTTTGCTTCCGCAAGGCTATTGAACTCGCCCCCAAGTACGCCCAGGCCCACGGCAGCCTCGGCAATGCCCTTAGGGATCAAGGGGACCTCATCGGCGCTACCGCTTGCTACCGCAAAGCCATTGAATTGGACCCGAAGCTTGCCAAGGAACACAACAACCTCGGCATCACTTTGGCGGATCAGGGGGATCTAGCGGGCGCCGGCGCCTACATCCGCAAGGCTATCGAACTCGCCCCGAAGGACGCCATGGCGCACTGTAACCTCGGTAGCGTTCTAAAGAATCAGGGGGACCTAACCGGCGCCAGCGCTTGCTACCGTGCAGCCATCGAACTCGACCCGAAGCGTGCTACGGCCCACAACCTTCTCGGTATTGTCCTGGCTCGCCAAGGGGACTTGGTCGGGGCCAGCGCCTGCTTCCGCAAAGCCATCGAACTCGATCCGAAGAACGCCATGGCCCACAACAACCTCGGCCTAATCCTAAGAGACCAGGGAGACCTGGCCGGCGCCAGCGCCTGCTACCGTAAGGCCATCGAACTCGATCCAAAGTATGACGTGGCCCACTACAACCTCGGCAATGCCCTAATGTACCAGGGGGACCTGGCCGGCGCCAGCGCCTGCTACCGCAAGGCCATCGAACTCGATCCGAAACACGGCGGGGCCCACAACAACCTCGGTATCGTCCTGACTCGCCAACGGTACTTGGTCGGGGCCAGCGCCTACATCCGTAAGGCCATCGAACTCGATCCGAAGGACGCGATGGCCCACAACAACCTCGGCCTAATCCTAAAAGACCAAGGCAATCTAGCCGGCGCCAGCGCTGCCTACCGCCAGGCCATAAGCCTGAAGCCGGATTACGCCGAAGCCCATTGCAACCTGGCGCATGTGTTAACCCGTCAAGGGGAGTTCGCTGCTGCTCTGGCAGCGTGGCAGAAAGGCCACGAACTCGGCTCGAAGCAACAGGGCTGGCGTTATCCGTCGGCAGAGTGGGTGCGGCAGGCCCAACGCCAGGTCGAGTTGGACACGAAACTGTCCGCTATCCTCAACGGCAAGCAAGCACCCGCGAGCGCCGCCGAACGGCTCGAATATGCCCAGCTTTGCGCCTACAAGCAGCTCTTTGCCGTCTCCGCCCGATTCTTTGCCGACGCTCTCGTGGAGCAGCCGCAGCTCGCCGACGATTTGAAGAGCAGCCACCGCTACGATGCCGCCTGTTCCGCCGCCCTGGCCAGCAGCGGGCAAGGCCAGGATGCGGACAAGCTCGACGCCGAGGAGCGGACTCGCTGGCGACAGCAAGCTCTGGACTGGCTGCGGGCCGACCTCGCCCAGTGGACCAAGCAACTGGAAAGTGGCAAACCCGAAGACCGCAAGCAGGTGCAGGCGAAGCTCCAGCACTGGCAGAAGGACCACGACCTGACCAGCGTCCGCGATGCCGAAGCGCTCACCCGGCTGTCGGCCGACGAGCAGGAAGCCTGGAAGAAGCTCTGGGCGGACGTGACAGACATGCTGAAGATGGCTATGGAGAGTGCGCGATGAGTAAAGAACTGGGCACCGTCGTGCTGACCCAAGACCTCCCCGAGTATGGGCTGAAACGAGGCGACGTCGGTACTGTGGTGCTGTTTCATGACGCCGCCGGATACGAGGTCGAGTTCATGAGCCTTGATGGAGAGACGCTGGGCGTCGTTTCCTTGATGGCGCAGCAGGTCCGGCCCGTCGGTCGGCGGGAGATCGCCCATGCTCGTGTCGTGGAGATCGCCGCGAAGTGAATAAGCGGGCACCGCTCGTTTATCGTCAAGGCCTGGTCCTGATTCTGAATGATGCAGAAGCCGTGATGGTCTCCCCCTACTCCTCCAGAATAGGCGCCGAAACCAATGGCGCGACCTACTCCTGTTGGCGCCTCAGGTCAAGGAGGAAGACGATCATGTTGATCGTGAAGAGCAGCACGGGACCCGCTACCGCTCCAGTCAAGCCGCCGACCCAGGTTCCAAAAAAGGCCGCCTCGGAAGTCTCCCGCCAGGCCTGAATCCCGACACCTAACAACGAGCCCGCCAGCGCTCCGAGGAAGGTCGTGAGCGATTTCCGCGCTGTGGATCCCAGAAATCTGCCCACGAGGCCACCCGCGAGGGCCCCGAGCAGCGTCCCGGCGAAGGCAACCACCATGACGCCGACCATCCCGCCCAGCAGGCTGCCGAGGACGGCGCCAACGAAGCCACCGACCCACTTCCCCTGCGGCAGCTGGAGCGCGACGCCAAATAGGGCGCCGACGAGGCCCAGCAGGACGGCCCCAACCTTCGCGGCGAGGGCCGCCCCGTCCAGCGAAGCCAGGGCGGCTCCCAGGACCGCTCCATAACAGCCGCCGGCAAGGCCAAGCGTAAGCATCGTCGTCGCGAGAGCTCGAAGGCTCATCGGGGTCTCATCCGGTTGTCCTTCCAGGCTGTCGGCGTCTGGCGGCAGCAGAGACTCGATCCACCGGCTGACGGATCCTTCGCTCGGCTCGTTCCAGAACCAGTAGTGATAATCCTCGACCAGTTGCCGATTCGGCCCGGCAGCCACATCCTCGACAGCCGCCAACGGCAGTCCGATCTCCTCTCCCCCCTCCAGCGCCTCACACATCAAGCCGGTGTCCGTGTCGCCCTCGTCGGGATCGAGCAGGGCGGTCACGGTGATCCGGTGCCTGCGGTACTGCACAGGACCGACGGCTTCCGCACGGCTGGCGCGAAAGGGAAACCTCAGCTGGTCGGCCAGATACGCATGGTACTTGCGGAGGTTGGCCTCATTGACTTTCGGCAGAGGCTCCTCATGGGTCAGGCCGAGGATGGCCCGGATGCGGTCTTCCGGGGCATTGGGCCGCGGCGGACGGGTGACGATCTGAGTCGGCGGCTCGAGGGTTACAGGTTTGCCGGTGTTCGCTTCCAGGTCGTCCTCGTCCAGCCAGATGCAATTCGGGAGAAGACTATCCCGCTCGCACCGCGTGTGGTAAACCGGGGGTAGGGCTGCCAGGGTACGCTCGTCCCAGGCGATCAAGTAGTCGGGTCCCTGAGGTCCTTGTTCCACATCGAGGATCGTGCCAGTCCAGCCACTCAGCACAATGTCGGGGAAGTCTGGATCGTGGGTCCCCGGCTTCACCCGTATCGGGGTGCCGATGGGAAACCGAGCGGGTGCCGCTGGCCCTCTCGGCTTCGGCCGGGTTTTCTTTTTCTTTCTGGACACGAGAACTACTCCGTGGTTTGCCCTGCGCTTGCCCGCTGTCGTTGTAGTCATGGCGAGGAAACCAGGCTAGCGTCGCGGAGCGGAACCTCGCTCGCACACTCCAGAGCCTGCTGCACCAAGGCTTTGGTGTCGTCCAGGAAATCCTCATTCAGCATCCATTCCAGATAGTCGGGGAATTCACGGGCCACCTCTTCCAGGGGCCGTCCTCGATACTTGCCAAAGGCGAAGATAACCTGGTCCGCTTGACGCATGAAACGCCCCTCCAAATCGACCGCGTTGGGAGGGCGGAAACTTTCGTGGAGCTCTGCAATCGTTCGGGGCAAGTCGTGGTAACGGTCCAGCATGGCATCGAGGATGTCCATCGTGGCCATCACGTCGGCCTTCGCTCCATGCGCCCCCTCGTGTTCACGGCGGCAGTACCAGCGAACCGCCGCGGCGAGATCACGACGCTCGCGTACATGGAAAATCTCCATGGGATCGATCACGGCCCGGCCGGGAATCGAGAAGCTCAAGCCGACACGGTTGAATTCGACGGCAAGTAGTTTCAGGTCGAACCGTTTGATGTTAAACCCACAGAGGTCACAGCCGTCCAGGAAGGCGAGCAACCCGGCCGCCAACTGGGCAAAGGACGGTTCGTTGGCCACATCCGCATCGGTGATGCCATGTACTGCCGTCGCTTCCGCTGGAATGGCGACGCCGGGGTTGATCCGCCGGGTGCGATGGTCGGTTCGTCCATCGGGGAAGATCTTGAGCACACTGATCTCAACGATCCGGGCGACTTTGGGGTCGGTCCCCGTGGTTTCCAGGTCGAGGATGGCCAACGGACGTTCCAAAGAAAGGTTCTTGAGCATGGTTTGGGCATTCCCGGGGATCGGTCCCCATGTGGTTTTGAGACAATTCGTACTGGAGCAACAGATTTACTCTGTTACTCATCCATTACACAAACTGTGCCGCCGACAGCGGGGTGAACGATCTGGGCCAAGTTCATAGGCGGAAACCCTAATAGCTCAGTTACTTGTGCCAAGTCATTTTGGTGCTGCCTTTTTCACCTCGGGTCCTTCCTCAGGTTGAGGTGCAATTCAGTTTGTCATCGTTCAAACAGGGTTGTGCCAATGCAAGCGAGTTCCATCTTGGTCTCCTGGATCGGTCATGCCGATTTGTCGGCAATGGCCGAGGACCTGGGCGAG
This sequence comes from Gemmataceae bacterium, assembly GCA_041499985.1. GTDB lineage: Bacteria > Planctomycetota > Planctomycetia > Gemmatales > Gemmataceae > JBGQLF01. Next base: position 168 of record JBGQLF010000113.1, on the reverse strand, counting down.
CCACTGGGGCCGCAACTGCTGGCAGCGGCGAAAATCGACGGCAAGAAGTACGGCGAGAAGCCCGGTCCGCTCAAGACGGCATTGAATCAGGCGCTGTTTACGGAGATTCATCTCCTGAGCAATTACCCCGCGGTCGTGCACAAGCCGTTCGTGAAGTGGCTGGGTGGG
>JBGQLF010000112.1:0-12510 GCA_041499985.1 Gemmataceae bacterium | reverse complement strand
CTGGCCAAACGTTACTAGAGGATGACATCATGGCGCGTCCCTTCTGCCCCCACTGTACTGCCGTTTGCCATTGCGACAAGCGGCGTTGCTGGAACTGTGACAGGGAACTAACCACCGGCGAGCAGAAGACTTCCCCCACGTCCGTGCAGGACACCATCCACGGCCCCTGGACCGAGTGGCATCCCGACGGCCGCGTTCGTTGTGCCATGACGTTCGTCTCCAACATCAGCGAAGAGCCGATGGACGGGAGAAACCAGCAGATCGACATCCTCGCCTGCCGAGAGGTCCAGAGCCCGGCCATCACGCCCGCGGCCGGCGTCCTCCCAGCGGATCCGAACTCGCGGCGCTCCAGGGAGCCGTTGGAGGTCCCGCCAGCCCGCCGGCGCATCCCCATCTTCTGGTTGGTGATACTGGCCCTGCTTGGCATCGCCCTGTACAAGGATGTACTCCTGTCTCTGGGCATCCTGGTATTCCTGCTGACCATCTTGATCCATGAGTTCGGGCATTTCGCCGCAGCCAAGCTGGTGGGCATTCCCATCGAGCAGTTTCGGGTCGGTATTGGCCCGGTCGTGCTGCGCTGGGTCCTGGGGCACACCCGGTACGAGTTGAGGCTGATCCCGGTGCTGGGCTTCGTACAGCCGTATCGCATGCGCCCGACTGACTGGGCCCACCACGAGGCGGTGCGCCGGGCCCGGCGACAGGGCCTGCCCCAACCCCCGGAACCGGACCGAGGCTTTGCAATCGTCCCGTGGGGCGATGGCCTCGCTCACGTTGTGCCGGCCGAGGAGCAGCGGGTCACCTCGGATCTGGTGTCGCGCCCGCGCCGGCTGGTTTTTCTGCTCGGTGGGGTCTCGTTCAACTTGCTGACGGCATTCCTGCTCATCGTTGGCCAGGGGTTAGCCGCGGGCCGCGGCATAACGGCCCTCCGCGAATTCGGCGAGATGAATGTGACGGTCGTCACCGGCCTGCCCAAGGGGTTGCTAGAGGCCTTCAAGCCGAGCAGCTACACCAACGCCGAGGCGGGCCTGTTGGTAGCCATCAGCGAGACCACCCGCAGCCGCTCCGACCCGGCAGCCTGGAACATCGGCCTGCTGGCCTTGGTCAACCTCTGTGTGTGCTGGTTCAACCTGCTCCCCATCGCACCCCTGGATGGCTTCAAGTGCCTGGGCGTCTTCATCGAGATGGGATTGGGGCGTGATCTGCCGGAGAAGCGCCTGTGGCCGCTCACGGCGGCGGGCATCCTTGTCGTTCTCGTGCTGTTGGCGGCTACCCTGTTCGGCATGGCCCGCGATATCATCCTTACGATCTTTCGGTAGTGAAACGGTCGAATCGATTGGCCGCCCCCTGAGCATGTCCAAACCCACGCGTTACGCCTCCATCCGCGAGGAACAGCCGTGAGGCAGGTAGCACGCCGCGGGTCGTCACGTCTTGAGCGCATAGTCTCACAGTAATCGGCTTGGTATCCTGAGTGCCGTCCTCGCCCAGGCCAACCAGCAACCAGCACTCGCTCTCCAGCTCCTCCGCGGGTGAAACAGCAATTAAACATAAGTGACATACTGCGACGTTGCCCACCTCCAGCGTGCCCATCGCCGTGCCCGTCTGCTTCGTAGCGGTCCAGCGTTTCGTCCTGGTGGAGAGTTGGGTTGCCCTCGTCCCTCCCCCTCTTGCGCCCATGTAGTGGGTGCGGCCATCTGCGTCCTGGATATCCCAATGACAGGCAATGTTTCGAGTTCTTAGAGATCGTTTCGGCCAGAAAACGCCGGTTTTCGACGAGTTTGCATATCAATCGAGACATTATGAGGAACACGCTGGCAAGGAGAAGATCGCAACCACCCAGCGGGCCTGAACAGGCTGTTCGCCTGGTTTTCTCTTGAATGGTTTTTCCTGGGAAGGGATCATGCAGCCAGTTTTCCAGGGCAACCTCTCCTCGTCGTGGTAGGCCGACCGACGATGCAGCCTATCACCGGTTTGGCGGCGCAGAGTTTGGTACAACTGTGGCATGATTACGCTTCAGACCGAGCGACTGGTTCTGCGGGCATTCCGCCAGGCGGATCTCGACGCCTACGCCCGGATCTGCGCGGACCCCGACGTCGTCCGTTACGTCGGCCAACCGTTCTCCCGCGCCGAGGCCTGGCTCCACATCGCCACGATGCTCGGCCACTGGCAGCTCCGCGGCTGCGGCATGTGGGCCGTCGAAGACCGCTCCAGTGGAGCGATGATCGGCCGCATCGGGTTCTATCAGCCGGAGGGGTGGCCAGGGCTCGAACTCGGCTGGATATTGGCGAGGAGCCACTGGGGGCGCGGGCTGGCGACTGAGGGCGCTCGCTCGGCGCTCGCCTTCGCCTTCGGGGTGCTGGAGAGACCGCACATCATCAGCCTGATTCGCCCCGAGAACGTCGTGTCCATCCGGGTTGCTGAGAAGCTCGGCGAGCGCTTAGAGGGGCGTAGCCGAGCTCTTGGGGTCGAGGCACTGGTTTACGGCCTCCGGCGCGCGGAGTGGGGTGGTGCCGAACCCGACGCTGCAGCCAACGGCGGCCCCATCCGCCTGTCGCATGCTGCTCAGCCGCACGAGGGCCGCCGCGGTTGAGCTGCGCGTCAGGCCGCGTCAGGGACGAAGGGGTCGTGAGTCGTTATCGGATAACCTGCCATGAGTTCATTCACTCCCGACACCATTCGTCCCGAGGCCGCGCTACGGGCGCGCGGCCTCAGCTTCCGTGCGCAGCTCCTACTCGGCGTCTGCGGGCTCGTTCTGGTGACCGGAGCGGCAATCACCTGGCTGGCGCACCTCAGTGCCCGCCAGTCCACCGACACCCTGACCGACGCCCTCTTTCGCGAAGCCAGCGCCCACGCCGTCAGCGAGACGCTGGCGTTCGCTGAGCGGGCCACGCCGGTTGTCGAGGCCCTGCGCCGGCTCGCCAACGACGGCCTCGTCCTGGATGACGCCGACAGGTTAGCCCGACAGCTCCTGGCGTTCCTTCAAAGCAACCCGGGCCTGAGTTGGGTGAGCTATAGCGACGAGGCGGGCACCTTCACGGGCGCCTACCGCACAGCCGATGGCCAACAACACGTCAGGCAGACTCGGATCGTGAACGGGAAGACCCCGACCCTCGAGTACGATGTTCAGCCCGGCGGCGCGTGGCGTCTGGCGAAGCCGGAGTTCGACAGCGCGTACGATCCGCGCGTCAGGCCGTTTTACACGAAGATCAAGGCCGCTGGCCGACTCGTCTGGCTGCCGCCGTACATTTTCTACGACCAGGGGGTTCCGGGCATTACCTGTGGCGCACCGCTGCTGGACCGGACGGGTCGGTTCCAGGGTGTGGTGACCGCCGACTTCGACTTGAACGCCCTGACCACGTTTGTCGCCCGGCTGAGCGTCAGCCCCAATTCGCGATTCTTCATGTATACGACCCACGAGACGCTCTTGGCCCACCCGACCCAGAAAGTGGTTGGCACCGCTGGGCAACGGGCGGCTGGCGAGCTGCTCACCCTCGGCGATATGGACGATCCACTGGTCGAAGCGTTTCGCGGCCGAGTCTCTGGCGACCCGCTTTCCGCGGGGGCGTCGGAGTCATTCCTGCGGTTCCAATTCGACCGCGATGGTATTCACTATCTGGCGTCCACGACCGCGTTCCGCGTGGGCGACGACCAGGTGTGGGTGATTGGGGCGGTGGCGCCGAAGGCCGATTTTCTTGCCGACGTGTGGCGGAGCCAGGCGACCGCCCTGATGGCTGCGACCGGAGCGCTGCTCATCGCGGTCTTGCTGGCCGCCCTCATGGCCCGGTCCGTTTCCACGCCCGTGTTGAAAATGATCGGGTTTATGAACCGAGTCGGCAGCGGCGACTTGGACGCACAAGCGGAGTTCGGAGGGAGCCGAGAATTCCGCAACCTCGCCGACGCATTGAACCGGATGATCGGCGACCTTCGCGACCGGCTTCGGCTCCGGCATTCGCTGGGCATTGCGATGGAGGTGCAGCAGCGATTGTTACCGAGCGGGCCGCCACAGGTTCGCGGGCTCGACGTGGCCGGACATAGCACCTACTGCGACGAAACCGGCGGTGATTACTACGACTTCCTGGTACTTGACAAGTCCACCTCGGATGCCGTGCTCGTGGCCCTTGGCGACGTGATGGGGCACGGCGTCGCGGCGGCGTTGGTCATGGCCGGCGTCCGGTCGGTCCTGCGCGACCGGGCGACCGCGGCCGGCAACCTCGCGGAGTTGATGAGTCGGCTCAACCGGCTCATCTCGGCCGATCACGGCGGCGACCGGTTTATGACCATGCACCTGTCGGTCATCGACGCGAAGACGCGATCCATTCGCTGGGTCAGCGCGGGCCACGACCCCGTGATCGTCTACGACCCCGCGACCGCGGCCTTTAGCGAAGTCGGCGAGGGCGACCTGCCGCTCGGCGTGATGGACGACACCGAGTACCGCGAACAGACCTCCTCCGCCCCGCTTCAGCCCGGCCAGGTGCTGTTCATCGGCACGGACGGCGTGTGGGAGCTGCCGGACGCGAAGGGCGCGCAGTTCGGCAAGGACCGGCTTCGGGAGGTCATCCGCGAAGCGGCGGCGCGGACGGCGGACGAGATCGCCGCGGCTGTTCGGGAGCGCCTGACCGCCTTCCGCGGCGACACCAAATCGGTGGACGACGTGACGTTCGTCATCGTCAAGGTACTCTCCCACAGCGAGCTGACCGGAGTCGGCTGACGGTCTCCGCGTGAATTCAGACCCAGCACTTCTGGCAATCGATCCACAGATGCAAGTCAGCCCGGCGCAGGCCACGCAAGCCCAAGAACGCCAAGCCAACCCGCTAGGACTGGGTCTTGGAGTGCTTGGCCAAGAAGCCGTTGCGGCGAGCGTATCCCACATGCTGCCGTCCGTGCTGCCCGCTGGTACAATGGCCGACGCGCCTACGGAACCCACATGGGGAGAAGCCTCGGATGGACCAGCCAGTGACCAGCCGCCGCACCTGCCCGGAGTGCGGCAGCACGGAGTACCTATTCTGGGGGCGGAAGCAGATCGCTGCGGCAGCGCAGCAGCAAGCGGCGGTCGAAACGACCCATCGGTGCAAGGTTTGCGGGCACCAGTGGAAGGTGCGCGAGGCGATGGAGGCAGCGGAGTAGCGGCTTGGCCCTACGCCGCTCGGCCGTACCTTCCCTCCGCTCCTTCCACTGGCCTTGCGCAGCGGTTACACTGCGCATGGACCAGCCCCATCCGCTCTTGGAGGAAACCAGCCATGTCGCAGGAGTTGCTTGCGCGCATTGAATCTCTGGAGCGCAGCCGGCGGCGCTGGAAGCGCCTGGCCCTGGGCAGCTGGGCGGCCCTGGCCCTCTGCCTGCTGGCCGGTACGCTCTTCGTCACCTTCCAAGCCCGGCGTGCTTATGCCATGGCCCAGGAAGAACGCGCCAGGGCCGAAGCCGCGCAGCAGGAGGCTCAGGCCCAGCGTGACCGCGCCGAGCAGGCACGGCCAGCGCTGGAGCGTGCGAAATAAGCATTCTCATTCCCTGGCCCAGCGTCTCGACGCACGGACATTGGCTAGGATAAAAGGTGTAGAAATGAAACGAAGCAACCCTCGGGGTCCTCGTCGCGGATCAGGGCAAGCGTTCTCCTCGGTCCTGGCCGGCTACGCCTGGTACCAAGAAGACCAATGGGAACGCCTCCATGAAGTCTGCCCCGATAGCGCTGATTTTCCCGATGACTATCAGGAGTGGCTGGAATTTGCCACGGAGCGATTCGAGCAGCTCACGAAAGACGGCCGACGTCAGAACGTGAAGCTGATCAAAGTGCTGGTCGATGTCGAGGAACTGCTCGCCTGGTGTCGCACGCGTCGTCTGCAACCGAATGGTCAAGCCAGGTCGCAATTTGTTGCTGAGAAAGTGTCGGCAACCAGGAAAAACTCTTCTGCTTGAAGTTGGATCCTGATCAGGGCGTGCCGGGCGATGGCCCAGTCCTGCCGGCGGGTCGCCGAGCGATTCGAGGTGGGCCAGAGCCAGGTCCGACACATCGAACGCGAGGGCCTGGTGCGGCAGTAGCCTCTCTTTTGGAGATAGCCGCGCGGCGCGTCAAAGGTGACTCGCTTGTACACGGCTGCCCTGTTGATTGGTCGATCAGGACTCGGACAGTTTCATCAACCTGCTGGCCGGATCACGTCGGATAACGGGCTTTTACGTTGAACTCGCCGCCGCCGGTGGAACCAGCGTTTCCGGCTCGCCAATACACCCCCATTTCCCTCCGGGGATTTTTCTTTTTGCGCGAAACCGCCCTTGACCCTCACGTAACGTCAGGCCGTACCATTCGGGCGTGGCCACCGTTCTTCCGTGGCACTGGCAGGAGGAATCGCCATGCAGTTCGAGGCCCTGAAGGTGGGCGAGCTGGCCAAGCGCACTGGCCTGACCATCCGCACGCTGCACCACTACGACGCGATCGGCCTCCTGAAGCCATCGCTGCATACCGAGGCGGGCTACCGCCTCTACACCGCCAGCGACGTCGCCCGCTTGCAACAGGTGCTGTCGCTGCGGCAGCTCGGCTTCTCCCTGGAGGAGGTCCGCGACTGCCTGGACCGGCACGATTTCTCGCCGCTGGAGGTGATCCGCCTCCACGTCGCGCGCCTGCGGGAGCAGATCGAGTTGCAGCGGGGACTATGCGCGCGGCTTGAAGCGATCGCCGTCCACCTCTGCGCGGCGGGGACGGTCTCCGCCGACGAGTTTTTGCGATCCATTGAGGAGATGACCCGGATGGAACAGTATTTCACCCCCGAACAGCTGGAGTTGATCAAGACACGGCGCGAACAGCTGGGCAACGAGTATCTACGCCAAAAGCAGGAGGAGTGGGCGGAGCTGATCGCGCTCGTGCGCGCCGAGATGGACAAGGGCACCGACCCGACGGCTCCCGAGGTGCAGGCGCTGACGCAGCGCTGGATGGGCCTGCTGAACTTTACCACCGGCGGTGATCCCGGAATCGAACAAGCGATTAAACGATATTGGGAGGAACAGGGAGACCAGCTGGCTGCTCAGTACGGCTCCCAGTATGACTCGCGGCCCGTCTGGGGTTACATCGGCAAGGCGATCGCGGCCGCAAAAGGTTCGGCCGGACGGAACGTGCCGTAGCTTGGTCTCACCCAAGCACGATCAGCAATCAGCAATCGCCCTGAAACTCCTCCGGGCTTAGCCAGCTTGACGCAGCTCAGTTAAACATAGTCGTTGTTGTCGGACGTTCGCACTCCGCTCACGGCATGGGGGCCACCGTATGAGCGGACAAGCTATGGAACTTAACGTACCTTTGTTAGATTGTTATCCACCTGTCCCGGACGAAGACGCGGAGGCGAGCAACCCCCGGTACCGTATCTGGGCGACGGCCCCCAAGGGCTGGAGCGTTGGCCCCCCAGCCGACCCCAGGTTGGGTCCGTCGCAGTAGACTTGCACCTCGGCCACTCGCTCGCCGGCGGCTGCTGGCTCGGTATCCTCCAGCGCAAGGTAGATGCCGGTGCCCGCGACCGGGTACGCCCAGCGGAAACTGCTGTGGGCCCGTAGCGGTGGTAGCAGTCGGCCCGGGATGACTTCTTGGCCGACCAGCCCCGCGAGCTGGCTGAGGTAAGCCCGGACCTCGGCTGTGTCGCACGCTTGTGCAATCGCCGGCGTCATGTTGATACCCTCCTCGCGAGGAGTACCAGTAGTGTCTGGCTCGATGCGACGGCGCGCGTGCCGCCTTTCCGACGCGGGTGCCGACATCCGGTCAATGGCCTCGGGAAGCGGCAGGCGCTCGAAGGCCAGAACCTGGACGCGGGGGTAGTCTTGGACGCCAGCGAAGGCGCGCCCGCAGGTCGGACAGTGTTCCGGGTGTTGGTCCATGGGATCCCAATCCGACTCCCGCACATAACCAGGGGTTATCGGACGCGGTCCGCCGGCCGAGCGAGCGGCCGCTCCTGAGCCTGGCGATGCTGTTGCAGCAACCGGGCCAGCGATGATCCTCCGGGCAGACCACGGTTCCCCAAACGCAGGGCCGCTTCCACGGCTGCCCAGGTCTCCCCTGGCGTTCCGGGTATCGGTGGCTCTGCGCCGCATGACGTTTCCTTTCCTGTCAGGAGCGCCCGTGATGGTCCCGCGCAGCCCAAGCCGGTGCAAGCTAAAACCCGGTACAATGGCCCGTGCGTCGACGGAACCTACGCGGGGAGGAGCCATGGATCAGTCAGTGACCAGCCGCCGCCATTGCCCGGAGTGCGGCAGCACGGAGTACCTGTTTCGGGGACGGAAGCAGATCGCTGCGGAAGCAGGGCAGCGAGTGGCCGTCGAAACGACCTATCGATGCAAGGTTTGCGGGCACCAGTGGAAGGCGCGGGTGGCGGTGGAGAAGGCGCAGTAGCGGCTTACTGAGTACCTTGTGGTGTGACTGGCGCAGGGCGTGCAGTCCTTATGTCGTGTGGAAAAATGGGTCTTTTCGAGTCCCATCGCGAGAGAAAGAGCGGAAAAACAAGGATATTTACCCTACATAAAGTACATTGTATCGTGTCCATACGCAAGTTTCAATTTGTATCCCTCTGAATAGCAAGAGATTGTCAACAAACCCCTTGGGTTCCGGGGAGAAAACGATACAATCACGAGTTGGCGAGGGAAGTCGGCAGACTAGATTAACGGCAAACGCTGTCAGGCGGAGGCTGGTTGAAGAGTAAGCCGACCGGATGGAACGCCTTTGCAAGCGTTCCATCCGGTCGGCTTTTTGCGTTTGATCCGTGCAGAACGGGTAGGCGGGCAGAAGTAGAACCGACTCGGGACTGTAAAGGGGAAGGCAGTCCCCGAACCGGCGATAGGGACCTCGCCGACGTGACCACCCGTTGAACGGAGGCTCTGGCCGACAGTAGGTGCCCCGCTCGTTGATTCACGGAAAGGCGAGGTAAGTCGCCCGGCTGTTCCGGCCTCGCAAACCATCAAGGAATTCGACATGACAAAGCTCCGGTATGCGTTCCTCGTGGCGATTGCCTGTGGTTTCATTGGGCTTCCCCAGGTGCATGGGCAAGACCCGCAGAAAACCAACAGCGTGACGGCGATCGACGTCCTGCTCAACCCGGACGAAACGATGATCGACCGTGCACGGGCGGCCAACGCCCGGCTTCGTGCCGACTATCCCAAAGGCTTCGCCCTCGACGCCGACCACGCGCCGCACGTCACCGTCGTGCAGTCGTTTGTCCGGACCGGCGAGCTGGACAAGGTGTACGCGGCCGTCGCGAAAGTGTCGAAGGACGAAAACCCGACGATGTGGGAGTTGAAAACGACGGGGTATTACGACATCCCCGTCGAGAAGCTGGGAGTCGCTGGGATTGTGATCGAACCGACAAAAGACCTTCTTCGGCTTCAGCAGAAATTGATCGACGCCATCGCTCCGTACACTGCTGACAAGGGCACCGAAGCGGCGTTTGTGCCCAAGCCGGACGGGGGAGCGCTCGCACCGGGCCTCGTCGATTACGTTGCCGCTTTCGTTCCGAAATCCAGTGGCAAGAACTACAACCCGCATGTGACCGTTGGCGTCGGCACCCGCGAGTTCCTTGACAAACTCAAGGCCGAGTCGTTCAAGTCGTTCACGTTCAAACCACGTGCGGTCAGCGTCTACCAACTCGGCGACTTCGGAACGGCCCAAAAGTTGTTATGGACCTCGGCCCCCGCCGACCCGCTACCTTCTTGGAACGACGGTAAAGCCAAGCAGTCCATCGTCGACTTCGTCGGCAAGGTGACGAAGGAAGGCGGCCAGGACTTCGTGCCGATCGCGGAGCGCATCGCCACCTTCGACAACGACGGCACGCTCTGGTGCGAACAGCCGTTGCCCGTCCAACTCTTTTTCGCCCTCGACCGGGTCAAGGCGCTTGCCCCGAAGCACCCGGAATGGAAGGAGAAGCAACCATTCAAGGCCGCCCTCGAAGACGATATGAAGTATGTTTTTGCCTCCGGCGAGCGCGGCCTGCTCGAACTCATAATGGTTAGCCACGCCGGCATGACCACTGATGAGTTTGAGGTTATTGTTAAGGAATGGCTCGCTACTGCGAAGGACCCGCGGTTCAAGCGGCCGTACACGGAACTCGTCTACCAGCCGATGCTCGAACTGCTCGCTTACCTGCGGGCCAACGGCTTCAAGACGTACATCGTCTCTGGCGGTGGGATCGAGTTCATGCGGCCGTGGGTCGAAAAGGTGTACGGCATCCCACCCGAGCAGGTGGTCGGCAGCAGCATCAACGTGAAGTACGAACTCCGCGACGGCAAGCAGGTTCTGGTGCGGTTGCCCGATCTCGACTTCAACGACGATAAGGCTGGCAAGCCCGTGGGGATTCACAAGTTCATCGGACGGCGGCCGATCATGGCCTTCGGTAACTCGGACGGGGACTTCGAGATGCTCGAATGGACCACGGCGACGAAGGGGCCACGCTTCGGGCTGATCGTCCACCACACCGACGCCGAGCGCGAGTACGCTTACGACCGAAAAGCCGGCCTCGGTCGCCTCGATAAGGGCCTCGACGAAGCTCCGAAGCGAGGCTGGACGGTAGTGAACATGAAGAATGATTGGAAACGAGTGTTTCCATTCGAGAAGTGATCCGGCCAATGCCCTCGCGAATGAGGGGCCGCCAAATACCACCGTTGTGATTCTTTGCATCGCCGAAAGGAAAATTCGGATGCGGACGCGAATGAAACTGCTGACCATCGCCGCCATTGGCCAAGGCATCACGCTCGGCTGGCTGGCCGCAGCCGGCAAGTTCAACCCCGATCGGCTGTCCTGGTAGTCGCCCTGGGCATTGGGATTGTCGTCTTTTTGCGCCGTCGATTGGCCCGTGTCGCCTGACGACGTGCTGTTCGTTTTGTCACCCAAAGATGTGTTAAGGAGGTTGCATCGTGAAGCGAAGAACAACCCTACTGACGGTCTGGGCCGTGGCCTGCGGCGTACTGCTCGGCTGGCTGACGGCCAGTGGCAAACTGGCGACCGCGCTTGCCCAGGAGAAGAAGGCCGCACAACCCGCGGCCGACCTGCCCCGCAATGTCCTGCCGATCCCGGAACAGCCTTTCCGCGGCAAGATTGGCCGCACCGCCAAGGAGTCCACGCCGGACTTCCCCAAGCCCATCGAAGCGCCCAAAGGCGCTCCGAACGTCCTGCTCATCATGACCGATGACGTAGGCTGGGGCGCATCGTCTACGTTCGGCGGGCCGATTCCCACGCCAACGTATGACAAGCTGGCCAAGGCCGGTCTGCGTTACAACACGTTCCACACCACGGCGCTTTGCTCGCCCACGCGCGCGGCGCTCCTCACCGGCCGCAACCACCATACTTGCTCCACCGGCGTCATCACCGAGATGGGCACGGGCTACCCCGGCTACACTTCGCTGATGTCGAAGAGCTGCGGCACGGTCGCGGAAACCCTCAAGCAGAACGGCTGGAACACGTCGTGGTATGGCAAGAACCATAACGTGCCCGACTGGCAGTCGAGCCAGGCGGGGCCGTTCGACCTCTGGCCCACCGCCTTGGGCTTCGAGTATTTCTACGGCTTCATCGGCGGCGATACCGACCAGTGGCATCCGGCAATCTTTGACGGCACCAAGCCGATCGAAACGCCGCCGAACGACCCGAACTATCATCTGGACGCGGACCTGGCCGACCACGCCGTCTCATGGATTCGCCAGCAGCATTCGCTCGCGCCGGACAGGCCGTTCTTCGCCTACTACACGCCTGGCCTGTGCCACGCACCGCACCATGCGCCGAAGGAGTGGATTGCCAAGTTCAAGGGCAAGTTCGACCAGGGCTGGGACAAGGTGCGCGAGGAAACGCTCGCGCGGCAAATCCAGCAAGGCGTCGTGCCCACCAGCACCAAGCTCACGGACCGGCCCAAGGAAATTCCCGCGTGGGATTCGCTCAACGCCGACCAGAAGAAGCTCTACGCCCACATGATGGAAGTGTATGCCGGGTGCCTGGCCTACTGCGACTCCAACATCGGGCGAGTCATCCAGGCAGTCGAGGATACCGGCGAGCTGGATAACACACTCATCATCTACATTCAGGGTGACAACGGAGCGAGCGGCGAAGGCACGTTGCAGGGCCTGTCGAACGAAGTCGGCGTCGTTGGCAACGGTGTTCAGGAAAGCCTCCCATACCTTCTCTCCATCATGGACGACCTCGGCGGGCCGCTGACCTACAACCACTACCCGGTCGGCTGGGCGCACGCCATGTGTTCGCCGTTCCAGTGGACCAAGCAAGTCGCCTCGCACTTCGGCGGCACGCGCAACGGCCTGGTCGTCTCCTGGCCCAAGCGCATCAAGCAGACCGGCGAAGTCCGCTCGCAGTTCTGCTCGGTCATTGACATCGTGCCGACGATTCTCGAAGCGGCCGGGGTCAAGGAGCCGACGATGATCAATGGCGTGAAGCAGACACCCATCGAAGGCACGAGCCTCGCTTATACCTTTGACGACGCCAAGGTGCCCACGCGCCACAAGACGCAGTATTTCGAAATGCTCGCCAATCGCGGCGTCTATCACGAAGGCTGGGTG
>JBGQLF010000111.1:0-12515 GCA_041499985.1 Gemmataceae bacterium | reverse complement strand
TGACCGGCTGCCCCGGTTACAAGGATCGATCCGTTATCGGCCATGCGACTTTCTCTCCCTCTTGCCGAACAAGTGATGGAGCAGCATCCAGCCGTATTGTACCGCGGTCGATTCTCCCGCATAATTTTTAACCGGTTAAGCCCGGTCGATGTGACCGACGCACGCAACGAGGATCGCTGAGACGAAAACATTCGGGCCACTAAAATACCTCGGACTCCCGGCGAGCGACCGGCATCCGCGTTCCACTTCCCCGAGGTGTCCCGTGCGGGAATGTACCGCCTATCGCCACCTCCAGGTCAGCCCCGTTGCCGGCGCCCTTGGTGCCGAGGTGCAGGGGGTGGACCTGGCGCGACCCCTGGCCCCCGAGGTCGTCGGGCAGATCCGCCAGGCCCTGCTCGCGCATCTGGTGATCTTCTTCCCTTACCAGCAGCTGGGCCCGGCGGAACTGCTCGCCTTCGCGGAACGGTTCGGCCAGCCCACCGAGTATCCGCAAATGAAGGGGCTGCCTGGATATCCCCACGTCATTGCCGTGACCAAGCTGGAGCACGAGAGGGTCAACTTCGGCGGGGTCTGGCACTCCGATACCACCTATCTGGAACGTCCGCCGCTGGGCACGGTGCTCTACGCCGTCGAGGTCCCCCCTTACGGCGGCGACACTCTCTTCGCCAACCAGTATCTGGCCTATGAAACTCTCTCTGAGGGACTGAAAAAGACGCTCGATGGTCTGGTGGGCGTCAACACCTCGGCCAAGGCGGAGATTTCGCGCACGCGCGAGGACCGTCTGCGCGAGGCAGGGGTCGAGCTGAAGGTGCTCGTCGGAACCCACCCCGTGGTCCGCACGCACCCCGAGACGGGCCGGCAGGCGCTCTACGTCAACGCCGCCCATACCACCCATTTCCAGGGCTGGACAATTGAGGAGAGCCGGCCTCTTCTCGATTACCTGTTCGCGCATCAGGTCCGTCCCGAGTTCACCTGCCGTTTCCGCTGGCAGCCTGGCTCCCTCGCCTTCTGGGACAATCGCTGCGCCCAGCACAACCCCATCAACGATTACCACGGATTTCGCCGGGTCATGCATCGGGTGACGCTGGCGGGCGACCTACCGCAGTGAGCGGAGCGACGACCGTGCGGCCTGGGCTGTGGGGAGTGCATTCTTCATGAGGCTGTGCGCGACGGGTGGAGGTGCTCAGGGATTAACAGATACAGAATTGAGAATCGTCGATTATTGCCCGTCGCACCGCCCGCGCTGCTTTGTTTGCGCTTGACGCGACATAAGGCTAAATAAATAGTTGCGCGCATCGGTCCGACACCCCGCGGTCGATGGGACCGGAGCACCTTCACTGGCCCCAGAACCTGGCGCTCGGTGTGCAACTTCGCACAGGCGCCCACGTTCGCCGGCTCGAGCCAGTCATCAAACGCGGGCCGATTTATCGCCCGACGCCGAAGGCGTGAACTGGGAGACCGTGCCAGGGCATGCGAGCGGCCCACTGCCGCCGTGGAAACCGGCGGTCTTAGGGGCCTCGGCGCTCGTCGCGTGCCATGTCGTACAGCGCCTTGATGTAGCCGATGCTGAAGGCCCATGCCGTGCGGCGGTCCCCGATCATCTGCGGCACATGGTCCGCAATGAGAATGCCGCGAAAATCCACGGCTACCAGGGCGCGCATGACCTGCTTCATGTCCGTATAGCCGTTATCCACAAAGGTCTCGACGAAGCCCGGAATGGGCGCGCTGACGTTGCGGAAATGGATTTTCCAAAGCTTGCCCATGTTGGCGAAGGCCCGCGTCGCTTCCAAGACGTCCTTGCCCATGCCGCGGCCGCCTTCCATCCAGGTACCACAACAGAGACAGACGCCGATGTTCGGACTGTTGGCGATTTCCAGGGCGCGCGCGTAGCCGGCGAAATTGCCGAAGATGCAGCGCGGCACGCCGCCCAGCTCCGGCACCGGCGGATCATCCGGGTGAATACCGATCCGTATCCCAAGCTCTTCGGCCACGGGCGCCACACGCTTGATAAAGAAGGTGTAGTTATCCCACAGCTCTTCGTTGGTGAACTTGCGGCCGTGCGTCAGCGGCGACTCGAAGGTCTGGCCATTCCACGAGCCCGTGGCGGTCTCGAGGCGGAAGGCGCGGGCAGCCGCGCCGCCGCGCGTCGTTTCCCGTTGCGAGCTCCAGATGCCGTTTCCCATGTGCGCGTAGGTCGTGTAAAAGATCCCGGCCCTGGCCAGGTCGCGCAGGTACTGCTTGTATTCCTCGATTTTCTGCTCGCGACCAGGGAGGTTGAGTGTGACCTCGGGCATGTTATGGACGTTGGCATTGCCGATGTTCGCGACTTGAAGACCGGCGGCCTCGACGCGCTGCTTGTAACGGGCGAAGGTCTCGTAGGTACCGCGACGGGTCGGGATGCTGACATACTCGACGCCCAATTGTCTGGCGAATACGAGATCTTCCGCGGTGAAGTCACCGGAGATCTGCAGGGAAACCTTAATGCCGGGCGAAAGCGGATCGAGGGGCCGCCCCCCGGCGAAAACGGGGCCGGCCCCAAGAGTGGCGGCGCCGATGGCGCGGACGAAATCACGTCGGTTCAAGGTGCAATTACTGTATCTCATAGCGACTCCCTCCTTTAGACGGTTTATAGAAAGCACAGCTCCACGTCGAAAGCGGAGATATGCTTGCAAGTTACTCCCATGCCGTGGGACTTGCCCGAAAGGGCTGTTAGCACGGCACGCATTACCT
Source organism: Gemmataceae bacterium (assembly GCA_041499985.1). Taxonomy (GTDB): domain Bacteria; phylum Planctomycetota; class Planctomycetia; order Gemmatales; family Gemmataceae; genus JBGQLF01. The sequence continues at coordinate 9,785 of JBGQLF010000111.1, read as the reverse complement.
ATTGGATGGGTGTTTGGTCATGGCGGAGCCGGTAAATCCAACGCCCAACACGCTGGCCGGCTCGACCCCTTCGCTAGCTCTTCCCAGCACACCGCCAGACGCTGCGGGTCCTCAACGAACCGTCGCGGCTTCCCCTGAGCTGGGAGCGGAACCCGGCCTTCATGTGACGTGCCCGTATCCAGAGGCGGCCGCCGTGCACGGGCCAACACGATTTGCACAGGCCGCGCCCGCCGATCGCGAGCAGCGCGAATTACCCACAGTTCCCGGATATCACATCCTCGAAGTCCTCGGCCGGGGCGGAATGGGGGTCGTTTCCAAGGCGCGCCCGCTCGGCCTCCATCGACTAGGTCAGAATGCCGTCCCAGCCTTTCCGGTACGGACGCCGGATGAACGGGTCGGCTTCCGGCGCATTACGGGCGCGCAAGTTGACGTAGTCCCACTCGAGCTTCTTCCCGGTCCGGTAGGCCACGTTGCCAAGGTGGTTCGACTCGGTGACCCAACCAGAATACAGGAAGTTCGAACCGGGCGCCGGACCCTGGCCCTTGCACGCCTGGATCCATTCAAGGTCGTGGCCGGGCGAACGCGGCAGGGTCTCCGGCGGTGTCGGGTAATCCTTGAACTGCTCTTCGGGCAACAGGAGAGGCCCGCCGCGCCCACCGCTGTAGAGCATGCCCTTGTCGCCAAGGAACAGCTGGCCGCGGTCGCTCATCTTGCTTGAGTCAAACTGCGGCGGCCTGCTCTCGCCCTGGTACCAGACGAGCTTGAGCGGCGGGTGGGAGCCGCGGGCCGGGAATTCATACGTCACGGTCATCGTTGCCGGCGCCAATTCCGGGTGGGCCTTGCCTATCGGGGACACTGCCTCGATCGTCAGGGGATAACGGGTGTCCAACACCTGGAACACGACGTCGTTGTCGTGGCCGCCGAGGTCGCTCATCGTGCCGTTGCCGAAGTCCCACCACCGGTACCAGCGCGGTCCAGGCAGGTACGTTGCATGGAACGGCCGCATCGGCGCCGGCCCGATCCACAGATCCCAGTGGATATTCGGCGGGACGGGCATCGCTTCCGTGAGACGCTCGGTGATCTGGATGCCGTTGTAGAACCCGTGGGGCCTGTCGTACTTCGCCGCCGACGCGGCGCTCTGCAATCCCCACGCACGACCCGCCCAGACGTGCACCTCGCGCACCGGCCCGATCGCGCCGGCCATGAGCAGTTCCTGGATCTGCCGGCGCACCGGCGAGGCATGGCCCTGATTGCCCGTCTGCGTGGCGAGCTTCGGGTACTTCGCAGCGGTCTCGCGAATCAGCCTCGCCTCCCAGACATCGTGCGTGAGCGGCTTCTCACAGTAGACGTGTTTGCCGTGTGTCAGCGCCAGATAGGTGGCGAGTGAATGGGTGTGCTCGGTGGTGCTGACCATGACGGCATCGAAGTCGTTCGGGTGGTCGAATACCCGGCGGAAATCATTGTATTTCTTAGCTTTCGGGAATCTCTGGGCCGCAGCATCCACGGCATTCTGGTTGACGTCGCAGAGGACCGTGATGTTCTCGGCCGGAATACCTGTGGGAGGACTGGAGGGGGCGTCGCTCTCACGGCGCCGGCTGCCGCCATCGCCGTTCATGTTCGCGAGGCCACGGCCGCCGCAGGCGATCATCGCGATGTTCAGCTTGTTGTGGAGGTTCAGGGCCCGCAGAAAGGTCGGCGCACCCGTGATCATGCCAGCAGCAGCCAGGGCGCTGCCGACCATCTGGCGCCGGGTAATCAGACGCTCTTGCGTGTTTTTGGTGATCTTTTTCTTCATCGTGTGCTCCTTCTGGGAACGAGAGGTACTTCGACAACGTTGACGGAGCGAGCAGCCAGTCGGACCTGAAATCGGCTGCTGCCGATGACGTAGGCCAGGGCTGCGGCCAGCCGTGGGCCGAGCACGTGGGCGCGGATGGCGGCGGGGATCGGTTGTCGGGTCACCGTGCCGCAGCGCGGGCAGGTGCGAGCGTGACCTTGGTACTCGGTGACGTGCGACGTGAGCCGGGGCAGTTCGAAGACCTGGTGCCACGTCGGCTCCGGGTCGCCGGCGCCGCGCCCCACCGGCAGGTCGGCGTCGCAGCCGCGGCAGGTCAGGGGCACGTGGCGGACGACCGTGTGCACGCGCTCCGCGGGCAGGCGGATGCGCCGGCTAGGGGCATGGCCGGGTTGGGCGCCTGGCTTACGCCCGGTCGGCGCCTTGACGACGGGCTTGGGCGCGGCCGGCGGGTTGGCCGAGGATGGCAGGGACGAGTTGCTGCTGTTCTGGCCCAAGCGCGCATCCAGATCAGTGACGCGGCGCTCCAGTGACGCGCGGATCGCGGCACGCTCCCGACAGCCCCCACCGATCGGCTTGGCCATGCCGATAGCATAGGAAATCCGCGCCCGGCCAGCAGCGCTCACTGAAAATGCGGTGAACAGTTACCCGGCGTCAATTAACGGAGCGCCTTCGCCGGTGGAGTCCTTGACTGGATGTATTCTCAGCCCGGATTAGCGCCTCGAATCCAGGTTGAGCGCTTGGGGAGAATCGATTCCTAGGCGCCGCCTGCCGCAACCGCTGATGTGGCGTGCGTCGGTCCGACACACCGACGCATGTTTTGAACCGAGCTGTTGTTGCTAATCGGCGTTCGAGGGAACATGGCCGCTGGGCAATGCCCGGCGTGGAGAACATCCCCGATAGGTTCCCAGAGCCGCTGGTCCAACAGCGCTCCCAGTGGTCGGGCGATCCGTGAAAGGAATTGCCGGGGCTGCAGGAAGTGGTTAGCGTGCCGCATGGCCAGAGGCTGGGACAGACCGCCGAGGCTCGCAGCTGCAACAGCTGTCAACGAGTTCCATAGTGCCAATACAGAGGCCGACTCTGCCCGAGAGATGTGTGACCTTCATCCGGCGGGTGAGCAGTTCTGGGACGGTCATGGTGCTGTGTCAAGAACCGTGGGTGGAAACAGGCTTCTGGATTCGTATCTGCTGGCAATCGGTGCCGGGCGTTGATAGCTAACCGCGTCACGGAACAGACACGTCCTGGACCGTCGGCCGGACTGAATGAGGGCGGCGCTTCCGAATAATCGAGCCACCTTCGGGACTCCCGGTAGCATCATTCTGTGTCCCTGCGGAACGGAGGCGCCGACGCCGACCGCCGACACCCGACATACAAGGCCAAAGGCCAGCAGGCCAGCAGATTCGCGATTTTCCTTGACCTGGTACCACTCCGCGATTGTAATAACCCGTTGTAACCCAGGTCGATCTGCACCCCCTTATGGCCGAGCTTTTGCGGGACGCCGCGCTGGCTCCAAAGTGGGACGATGCCGGGCTGCGTCACACTTTTTGATCGGATTTAGCCCCATGATAACCCTTGAATAGGGGTCTCTCTATGCGTATCACGCGGCGATTCAGACGTGCGTTCACCCTTATCGAGTTGCTGGTGGTGATTGCCATCATCGCTGTTCTTATCGGTCTCCTCCTACCTGCCGTCCAGAAAGTGCGCGAGTCGGCGAATCGCGCGAAATGTACCAACAACCTCAAGCAGATCGGCCTCGGCTTGCACAATTACCACAGCACCCATAATAAATTCCCCCCGGGCTGGAATGGCTCGGAATTCCAGAACACGGCCAATAACAAGCCATGGGCCTGGTCCGTTTTCCTGTTGCCCTTTATCGAGCAGGAGAACCTGTACAAGCGGCTGAATCCAACCGTCAATACCTTGCAGCAGGTGTTTCAAAACGACCTTACGGCCTTGCAGGTCTCAATTCCGACCTATCTCTGCCCGTCGGACAATGCAACAGCGCTGCCGCTGAACGACAATCGACCGTTCACCCAGATGGTTTCCGGCAAGACGCTCACGATTGCTCTGTCGAATTACGTCTGCTGTACGGGGAATGCAGGCGGCACCGGTGTCTTCCACGGGGCAACCGCCCAAGGGCTTCTGGCCGGGGATAGCCGGCCCGTGGCGCATTCCATCACCGAAATCACGGATGGAACCAGCAACACGTTCGCAGTTGGCGAACGGTGCACCCGGCTGATTCGGCCGCCAGCTGCTCCCAACGGGGGACAATGGGCCGGTGTCTGGGCCGGATTCGATGGTCAACAGTTAGGCCCCGTCAGTAAGAACGCTGTCCTCGGTCACACGTTCTGGCGGATGCAGGACGGCAGCAACCTCAATGGCACCTGGGGCCATTCGCCTGCCACGTGCTTCGCCAGCCTGCACCCCGGCGGATCCAATTTCTGCCTTTGCGATGGCTCCGTCCGTTTCGTCAGCGAAAACATCAGCTACTCGGATCCGAACTCAGACGCCGACCCGACCAAATGGGGCACCTACAACAAGTTAGGCGCCATGGCCGACGGCCAGGTCTTGGGGTCGGATTGGTAACGAAGAGCCGCTAACCGATTAGCCGAGCGGAGGTGTTAACCACCAGCCGGGCGTCGCGTCTGGGGGATCACTTCCCCCTCTCACCTACAGTGACCCGACAGAACCAGGAGAAGCCATGCCGACCGGTATTCTCATTCCCGGGACACTTCATCGGATCGTCCTGGTAGGTTTGTTCGTGTCGATTGGTTGCCGCGGTGACGGACTGAGCGATTACCAGCGCTCCGAGAATGCTCGACTCACGGTCATGGAAAAAATTCAAGGCCAGGGGGTGAAGTTGAAAGAGAAAAACCTCGACGTGCCGGCGTATGCCGTGGACATGCGAGGTATGACTGTCACCGACGAATTGATTGATCAGCTCGGGGAATTGCAGAATATCACTGAGCTAGACCTGAGCAAATCCACCATTACCGACGAACAGCTTGGCAAGCTTTACAGCACGAACCTTTGTGTGCGCTGTTTCAAGTTGGATCTGAGCCATACGGGGATTACCGACGCAGGCCTCGACAAGATGGCGAACCTCGGCGTGCTGAGTGAGCTGAATGTGGCGGGCACCAAGGTCACGAAGGCGGGAACAGAGCGGCTGAAGAAGCGCAAGCTAGACGACAAACGCATCCCGGACTTCTTACGGAAGCCTCCAAGAGTTCAGTTTTAGCCTGCCAAGCCACGAGCGGCGATGCGGAACTTTAGTTGGGATGGCCACATACCGGCAATAGGTCTGGCTGACTGCGGAGGGTGTCGTCAATCCGTTCGGCGATTATGCGCTGGCCAAGGGCGTTGGGATGCGGTTCGACCAGACTGAGGCCAAATTGCGCGGGGGTATACCCGGCGTGCCAGCCGGCCAGGTTGATAGTGCGGAGACCGGCTTCCCTGGCTACTGAAACAAACGTCTCAGGTGGTTCCTCGGTCCACGATGCGCCTGGCACCGGGACATACATCCAAATCAGGGCAACGTTCCTCTGGCGACACGCCGCCAGCAGCTCGCGGTACATCCCGAGTACGATGTCCCGAGCGAGCGGTTGCAGCAGTGCCTCCGCCATGCCATCGGAGGTGTCCGGTCGGATGCCCGCCTTTTGCACTACCTCTCGCAGGCACGGGTAGGGCAGCTCGGCGCGTTGCGCGATCAGGCTCGTCATCTGTTTGATCGCGCCGGTGAATTCGTCCTGGTGGGCCACGTAGCAGATGACATCTGGCTGGAAGCCCCAGACCTTCCGGTCGATCAGGGCGCGGCGCTGAATGACATAGCTGCGTCCGGTGCCGAAGTTCAAGAATTCCCAACGCGGGTCGCCGTCGCGGCGGCGCGCGTTGAACCGCTCTTCCAGTAAGTAAGGGAACGTCTCGGTGTCGCCGACACCGTAGCCCATGACCACGCTGGAGCCGAGCATCGCCATCCGGCAGATACCAGCCGGCTTCGCCTGCGAGCGCTCGGGCCGGTCGCGCATACCGAAGCGGTTAATGGAAAGCTGGCTTCCCTTAATCTCGCCGCTCCAGTTGGGAATTAGCTCCCGGTCTACCAAAGCATCCGCCGGTCGCGTTATCTGGTCGTAACCGATGCCGCGTGCCGGTATGGGTTGGCGCTCCAGCATGGCGAGGAAAGCACCGGTCGGCACACGGGCGGCCGTCAGCTCTTCGTAGTAGCCCATAACCGCCTGAGCAGCCTCGGCTCGGCTTGGTGCGTCTTGTCGCAGGGACGCCAGCACGTCCGCCGTGCGGGAACCGATAACTCCGGTGGCCGGGGATGTTCCGAGGAGGGCGAGGGTCGTAAGTCCCAGGAGCGAAGCTGTAGGCGACCGGAGCGGTTGGAGGACATTCAACAGAGGGCGCCAGTCCTGGGCGCGTTGCACGAGCACGCCGATACCGACGGCGGTTAGCAGGACCGCCAGTACCGAGGCGCTGCCGGTCAGCCACTGGCGATCGGCACGCAGCCGGTCGACCGCAATACTGAGGACACCCGGTGTGTTCCAGCAAGCCCAGAAAAGGCTGACGAGCACGAACATGCCCACGACGCGCAACGAATGGTCGATCGCGTCCCGCAAGATGGTCTCACGTCCACCAGGCGCGGGTCGCGCAGCCCGCGTCAAATCGAACTGCAGATTGATCGCCACAAGGATGCCGACGCCGAGCCATAAGCTCGCCTCGTACAGGCTCAAAGGAAGGCTGCCAGTGATCCAGAACGCCTGGTAAACGTGCAGCAGCCAGGTCATCAGGAACACGCCCAGCGCCGCCGCAGCCACGGCGAAGCGCAGGCCCCAGCTGCGCAAGGCGTAGACCGCTGGGTTGAAGAAGAGCTTCATCATGAACGACGTCCAGTAGACGTTGATGCGCCGCCAGATGTCCGTGATGCTCGACGCCAGAAAATAGCAGTTGTGCGTGCGCGGCAGGCCAAAGCCGAACAAGTGGAAGATGCCCGTGATGAGATGAAAGGTTCCCGATACGTGCAGGTACAGGGCGTAGTTGGCCGCCAAGAACAGCGCCAGGTGCGGTGCGTCATTCACCTCGGCCGGGGCCGGCAGCAGGTAATACTTCACCACCCGGTACGCCAGCAAATGCACCAGGCCGCGGCTGATCCACGCGATTCCCTCCTGGGCCACACCTTCCAGGGCATTGGCTCGGTAGCTCGCACGCCAGGTCTTATAGTCCACGATGGGAAAAAAGAGGAAGCAGACGTTGGGCAGAGCAAAGAAATACCCCAGCGTGAGGGCCGACGGCCCGCCGCGCTCGTGGCGGATCTCGTAGAGGTAGACGATGAGGCGGAACATGAACATCGAGCCGAGCACCGGCCAGTAGGGCGCCGGATAATCAACCCGGAACATGGCCAGCGCCACGCCAGCGAGCAACAGCAGGACCGCACGAAACCGCACCGGCAGCGGTAGATGGCAGACGGCAATCAGGCCTACCCCAAGGCCGATCACGGCGGCGCCATTGAACCCGCCCAGCACGAGCACAGTACCGGCCAGCGACAGCAGCGCGAAGAACCCAGCGCGAAACCGCTCCGGGAGCCAAGCATGGACGACGAAACCGCCCGCGGCCATGCAAAGCACGGGGAAGAAGTGCTTCTGCTCCTCAATCTCGAAGGACCAGACCAGCAGCAGAACAAGGGCAATTTGGGCGCTTACCACTGCGAATGCGCGAAGCCGGCTCAGGAAGGATTGCAGTTGCATCACCATAAGCACCTGCCGAGATTTCGGGAACTTAGCATCCGCTCGTGCGTTCGCTGCCTTGCGCCGCGACGAAGCGCGCGAGCGCCGCGATCGTCGGGAACTCATCGAGCGGATCGCCGCGAAAGCGGAAACCCAGCCAGTTCTCCAGGTCGGCGGCCATCACGAGCATCTGGATCGAGTCCAACCCGGCCCGCTCGATCGGCGCTTCGACATCGACATCGTTGGGCGGTATCCCCGTCAGCTCGCTCACACGGGTGACAATCCACTGCTGAACCGCCTCCGCTGCGACCATCATCGCTCCTTCCAGCGACGGAGGGTGCCAGCTTCGTAGCCCGTCCGGCAAGCGTGCCGGCGCACTTTGCCGCTGGAGGTTCGCGGCAAGGCACCGGGTTCGAGGAACCACAGATCATGAACGCGCAACTCGTGCTGTGCGGCGATGGCCTGGCGGACGTCGCGGGAGAGCTGGACCAGGTCCACTTGGCGGCCCTGGTGCCGGTCCAGCTCCTGGACAATGACCAAGCGTGGCTCCCCGTCAGGTCCGGTCTCGAAGGCGGCGCCGCCGCCTTCGTGCAGAGAGGGATGGACTCCCTGGACGGTAGCCTCGATATCCTGGGGGTAATGGTTCCGTCCATGAATCACCAGCAAGTCCTTGAGACGTCCTGTCACGAACAGCTCGCTTCCTTGCACGAAACCGAGGTCCCCCGTGCGGAGGAAGGAGCCTTGGCCATCCTCCAGGCGGGCGGCAAAGATCTGTTCCGTTTCCTCGGGCCGGTTCCAGTAGCCCTGGGCGACAGACGGCCCGTGTACCCAGATTTCGCCGACCCTGTCTTCTGGGCAGCGCGTCCGGTCGTGGGGATCCACGATCACGACGTCTTGTCCGACCCAGGGCCAACCGCATCCTACGAGGGTGCGTGTGCCAGCCGCACCTGGAGGTGCCGGCACTACGTGTCCCTCCTCAAGGGCGTCGGCACGGACGGATTGCGTGACGGGCGGGGAAGCTGTCGCGCCGCCGGTGACGAACAGAGTTGCCTCCGCGAGGCCGTAGCAGGGATAGAAGGCTTCCGGTCGAAAGCCGCAGGGAGTGAAGGCTTCGGTGAAGCACTCCAGAGTCCGGACGCTCACCGGTTCAGAGCCGACGACCGCGATAGTCCAATCGCGCAGGTCAAGAGCCGACCGATGTTCGGCTGCGATGCGTTGCACACACAGGTCGTACGCGAAGTTCGGGCCGCCGCTGATGTGTGCCCCGTAGCGCGATACAGCCTTCAGCCAGAGGAACGGCCGTTGGGCCACGACGGCGGACGGTAGGAGGACGGTTCGGGCGCCGCGAAACACCGTCTGAAGGATGAAGCCGACCAGTCCCATGTCGTGGTAGTGCGGCAGCCAGCAGACGCCGCAGCCTGGGGTCGGATGGGCGAAGGCCATCTCGATCAAGGACTCGTTGTGTAGCAAGTTGGCATGCGTCACCATGACTCCCTTCGGTGCTGCCGTCGAGCCAGAGGTGTATTGCAGCAAGGCAATCGAGTCGCGCTCCATCCTTGGCTCGCGCCAGCGGCCGGCGTGGGATTCATCGATCTGATCCGTCGCAAGCCACAGTAGGGGGAGATTAGGTGTCCGTGCGGCCAGAGCCGCAGCCTGGTTGGCCGCGAGCTGGGCTGTTGTCAAGCCGAGCCGTGGCCGGCAATCCGTGGCAATGCTTGCCAGGGACTGCCAGTACCGCGCCCGTCGGCGCACGGGGCAAGCCGGCACGGGAATGAGCCCGGCGTACCAGCACGCGAAGAAGGCCGTGAGGAAGTCCAATCCCGGCTCGTAGAGCAGCAGGGCGCGGTCGCCGGGCTCAGCACTCGCGCCGAGGACAACGGCGATGGCCCGCGCCATCCGGTCCAGGGCTGCGTAGGTGCAGCGCGGCCCTTCTAGCTCGCCGTCTGTCAAGAAGAGGAATGCCTGTGCATCTGGTGTGGCATCGGACCAGCGCCGCAGGATTTCGACCAGCGAGACGGCATTCGCCGAAGGGTGGCTGCGAAACCCCATGTACCGTACATCCTCGTTTCCCACTGCGGCATCTAGCATCTCCCAACAACTTACCGTCCGCGCAAGGGACACGCAACGAGGAAGCGAGGAGACTGTGCGAAGGGTGTGAGCCCCTCGCCCGTTGGTGGATTTTTTGTACACAAGAGAGAAAGGAGCCTCCGAGGCGAGAAATCCACCACGCCACTCTTTGAGGATTGCCATGACCACGCTTACGGTCGAAC
>JBGQLF010000110.1:0-12556 GCA_041499985.1 Gemmataceae bacterium | reverse complement strand
GTTGTTCTGCCGTTCGGGCTACCCCTTCCGATCCACTTCTTACCCGTGCCCTGCCCCGTGCCCTCTGGGTACGGGGAACGAGGGCCTCCTACGCCATTGGATCTTGATGCATGCCGCTCAACAACTCAAGCTGCGATACCCGAGCCTTCCGGGTATACTAAACGAACGCAAGCAGTTTGGAACCGAGGCCGATCCTGTAGGAACCGACACATGGCGAACTCAACGACGACAGTGGAAACGACGCACTGGTCCCCCGAAGTGGCAGCGTATGCAGCTGAGCAAGGCGTGGAGGATTGTCTTCTGCCACATTGGGAAATGACCCGGCGGCTGTTCCCAAACGCGCGCCGGATTGAGGTTTTTCTCGAGGACGACCCGGAGATTGCCAATCTTCGCTTCATTGTTTTCCAAGTCGCGGTCGCCGGCTTGGATGTCTCGCAGGCGGTCGAACTGCAACACCGCTGGTGCGACGAATCGCTGCAATGTTGTCCTCCTCCACGGAATAGTCCGTTTGTCCTGGGGCTCGAGTTGGGCACATGATGCACGGTCGAGACTTCCTCCTGTTGGTACCACTCTGGCCGCTGGCTCTACGGAAGCCGAGTGGCGCACCGCAGTCAGCAGGGCCTACTACGCGGCGTTTCATGGTGCATGCGATCTTCTGTTCCTGTGCGGCTTTAGCGTACCCCGCGCAGAGCAGGCGCACGCGTACTTGTCGCTGCGCTTGTCCAATGCCGGGGATGCCCAGGTGGTCCGGGCGGGGAAGAGATTGCAGCTGCTCCGCCGCAACCGCAACTGGGCCGATTATGAATTCAGGCGCCTGCTGGACCAGCTCTTGGCAAAGTCTCAGGTCCAGATCGCTCAGGACATCTTGTCCATCCTGGAGGCTGCCGCCCTGGAACCCATCAAGACGCAGATCACCAACACCATGAAGATCTACGAGCGCAACGTGTTGCGACACGTCACCTGGCATCCGTAAGAAATGGTGTCGAAGGCGCGCATCGGGAAGGATCGAGTCACCCCTCGGGATTGTCGATTAATTCCTGAAGGCGTGTTGCCAACTCTGGAGGGAATCTCGAACACCAGGTTGCGTCGATGAGACCGACGCCCAGTAGATCGTCGAGATGTACTTGGTCCTTGCGACGAAACGAGGTGAGCTTCATGCGTACGAGCGCCTCCAGGGTCAGTACGTGGAAAGTGCCCGTCGATTCGGATTCGGAAACGTCCGGCGCCGGTAGCACATATTCCGGTCGGACCTTCTCGCTGCCAAAAACAATATGGACGGCATCCCGCGCTTTCGCCTGAGGTCCGTCCAGGAAGAGATCGATGCCCGCTACGTGACGCCGGACGAAACCAGCGGGGGCGAGGGCAGCCGTAGCGGCATCGAGGTCAGATCGGCGGAGCAGCAAGTCCACATCCTGCGTGTTCCGCACGGCGGCTCGGTCTACCCGTGAAACCCACGCTGCCACCGCATTGCCCCCAACAACGGCATAAGGAACTCCTGCCTGGTCCAACACTGAGGTTGCGCGCAATAACCGCTCGCGGACATCCTCCACGGCACCAATCATCCTTTCCCAGGAAACCTCTCCCAAAGGCACACGAGACATAAAGACATTATATCGAGGCGCAGCCCATTAACCCAACACTGCCTGCTTGCTATTTGCTCATCGGCCGCTATCCTGGAAGCCGGTGCCAGCAACCCCCTGAGTTCCACCTACCATGACACACGCTTACACCCTGGCCAACCTGTTGACCAACGCCGAACCCGGCCATTCGGCGATCCTCCTTCCCGACGATGGCTGCGCCACCACCTACCGGTCCTTGGCCGAGCAGGTCGATTCCCTGGCCGCAACTCTACGCCAAAGCGGTTTGCAACCAGGCGATCCGGTGGCCATCGTGCTGCCTAACAGTCTGGAATACTTGGCTACCTTCCTGGCCATCACCCGAGCGCGCTTGATCGCGGCACCGCTCAATCCCGCCTACAAGGCGGAAGAGTTCCGCTTCTACCTCGAAGACGCAGGCGTCCGTGCCGTCATCGTGCCTCCCGAAGCCAATCCGGTGCGCCAGACGGCTCAGGAATTGAACTTGCCCATCTGGATCGCCAGCCGCGATGCACAGGGGCGCGTCCATTTGGAAGGGGAGGGCTTGACGCGAGGAGACTCCACCTCCGAGTTGCCACGCCCCGAAGACACGGCCCTGTTCCTGCATACCAGCGGCACCACCAGCCGGCCCAAGGGCGTGCCGCTGACGCATATAAATTTGATGACTTCGATCCGCAATATCGCTGGACACTATCGGCTGACTCCACAGGACACGAGCCTGTTGGTCATGCCGCTGTTTCACGTCCATGGCTTGATCGGCGCTACCCTGTCCACGTTCTGGGCAGGCGGCACCCTGGTGGTGCCCCCTCGCTTCAGCGGGAGCTCATTCTGGCCCGCTGCCAAGAACTACGGTGTTAGTTGGTATTCCGCGGTGCCTACCATCCACCAGGTCCTCCTATCCCGAGCCGACGCGGACGGCGCTCCGAAGCACAGCGGCTTACGCTTTATCCGCTCGTGTAGTTCGGCCCTGGCCCCCGCCACGTTGGCCCAGCTCGAGGCCCGCTTCGACGCTCCCGTGCTCGAAGCCTATGCCATGACCGAGGCGTCCCATCAGATGACGTCGAACCCGCTGCCGCCCGCCGTTCATAAGCCGGGCAGTGTCGGCTGCGGCACGAACGTCGACGTGGCAATCATGGACGAAGCCGGCAACCTACTACCGACGGGAACGCAGGGCGAAGTGGTCGTGCGGGGTGCCAATGTGACGCCGGGCTATCACAAGAATCCCGAGGCCAACGCCACGGCCTTCACGCACGGCTGGTTTCGCACCGGCGACCGCGGCGTGCTCGACGGCGACGGTTACCTGACGCTGATCGGCCGGATCAAGGAGCTGATCAACCGCGGCGGCGAGAAGATCTCGCCGCTGGAAGTGGATGCGGCGCTACTGCTGCATCCGGCGGTTGCGGAGGCAGCCACGTTTGGGGCGCCTGATCATAAGTACGGTGAAGAAGTTCACGCGGCGGTGGTGCTCAAGGGCAAAGCCACCGTGGAAGAATTGCAAAGGCACTGTTATGACCGCCTGGCCGATTTCAAGGTGCCGAAGGTCTTGCACATCGTCAAGGAGTTGCCCAAAGGACCGACCGGCAAGTTGCAGCGACGGTATGTCGCAGCCGCCTTCGCCAACTCCAAGTAGCATGACGATGAATCAGACCATGTACAAGTAAGAAAGGACAGAGGACAGAGGTCAGAAGTCAGAGGTCAAAGGTCAGTGGATCTCTCTACCTTGTCTTCTGTCTTCCGACCTCTGATTTCTGACCTCTGTCCTCTGAGGCGGAGCGGCCGCAGGACGAAGATCGCCAGCCCAGCGGCGAACCAGTCGAAGCCGATCATCAGGGCGAACACCAGCCCCCAGCGCCCAGTCTCGGCCTGGAGGCGGTTGCCAAGTGCCACGAGCAGCGTTGCCGCACCCTTCGCCGTGTACAAGAGGCCGTAGTTCGTCGCAGCGAACTTGCGGCCGAACATATCGCCGCTCACCGCCGGGAACAGGCTGAAGACTGCCCCCCAGCCGAAGAACGCCAGTCCCGAAGTCACCACGAACCAGACCGGATCGCGGGCGTTCTGAATCAGCAGCAGGAGCGCCGTGCCCTCCAGAGCGAAGGCCAGGAAGATCGCCGGCTCCCGGCCGATGTGGTCGGAGACCCAGCCGAAGACGGGGCGCGTCAGCCCGCCGAGGATGCGGTCGATCATCAGGGCAAACGGCAGGGCGGCCAGGGTCAGGCCGAACAGCGACACCGGCTCGTCGGCGATCTGGAAATCGTTGGCCATGGGTTTCATCTGGCCCAGCATCAGCAGGCCGGGGACGGCCCCTATGGTCATCATGGCGTAGACCAGCCAGAACGCCGGCACCTTGAGCATTTCCCGGGGTGTGTAATCCCGGCCAACCTGGACGGCCTTTGTCTTGTCTGCGGCCGGTACCTCGCCTGGGCCGGGGAAGCGCATCAGCAGGCCCGCGAGCATCACGACCAGCCCCTGCCCCAGCCCGAACCACACAAAGGCCTGCTGGTAGCCGTGCTGCTGGATCATGTGCTCGATCGGCAAGACGGTGGCCGCCGACCCCGCCCCAAACGCGGCGGCGGTGAGACCGGCCGCCAGGCCACGCCGGTCGGGAAACCACTTCAGGGCGCTTCCCATGCTAATGCCGTAAACAATGCCCGAGCCGCAGCCGCATAGGACCTGTGCCCCGTACAAGACAACGAGGGACGGGGTGTTGGCAATCACCACCCAAGCCAGGCCAGCCAGCGCGCCGCCGGCGAGCAGCAGCCGGCGGGGGCCGAAGCGTTCCGCCAGGTAGCCCTCCAGCGGAACCAACCAGGTTTGAGCTGAGATGAAGAAGATGTTGAGGGCGTCCAGGACCGCCACCCGCGTCCAGCCGTATTCCCGCTGCAACTCGGGCACGAACAACGTCCAGGAGTACTGGAAGTTGGCGACCGCCACCATGCCGACAATGCCGGCGGTTAGCTGCACCCAGCGGTTGCGGAAGAGCGATCGTCGCAGCGTGAACGAAACCGGGTCCGGACCCATGATGCACCCACCAGCAGCTATCAGACAAGAAGCAGATACGTAGGGTGCGCCATGCACCCTTGGAGACAACGCCGGCATTCTAGTAATTGCCGGAGCCCTGGGTACCAAACGGTCTGCCCAACGGGATACGGGAGCCGCCTAGCCGCCGCCATAGGATATTATTTTGTTGCAATTACCTCTGAGGCGAAATAGTTTTGATGAGCGCCGTAATCCATTGGCGGCTGCCCGATCTCGTCTTCACCTGCGCTGGGAGGAATGCCGCACAGAGAGGCGCTTTCATTTCTACCGCAGGTGTCGGGAAAAGTCGCCAGATTGCTCCGGCTGTGTTTCGGATCCTTAATCTTCTTGTCCAAGGAGCCATCCGTACCATGTTCTCTCCCAGCGCTACCCGTGGGCGACGATGCGCCTTCACGCTCATCGAGCTGCTGGTGGTCATCGCCATCATCGCCGTCTTGATTGGCCTGCTGCTGCCGGCCGTCCAGAAGGTCCGTGACGCCGCGGCCCGGTCGAGCTGCCAGAACAACCTCAAGCAGCTCGGCCTCGCCGCCCATAATTTCCACGATACGCATGGTTTCTTGCCGCCGGAGAGCATCTTCCCCAATGGTCAATACACTGCCGGCCAGCTCTCCGGTATCAATATCGCCTGTGGCGTAGCTACTGTAGACGGCTATGCGACCTGGGCCGTGCTGATGCTGCCGTTCGTCGAACAAGCCAATCAATATAACCTGTGGAACATCCAGTTTCCCTACGGCTCCCAGATACCGGCTGCGGTCCAGGCGCAGCCGAAAGCTTACCTATGCCCCAGCCGTCCGCCCGCGAAACTCAGTAGCGGTGATGTCATGCCCAATGGTGTGGACCAGCCTGGCGCGCTGAGCGACTACGCCAGCTGTCACGGGAACATCTCGGGCAACACGGGTCAAACCAATGCGCAAGGGGCCATCGTCATCGCCGTGAACTGGGCACTCGGCACGGGTACCGCCCCCGCCGGATCGCCGTACGCGGGGAAGTCCGTGCAGACCGTGACGAGATGGGGTGGACAGGTCACGCTGCAAGCTATCAAGGACGGTACCAGCAACACCTTGATGTTCGGGGAAAAGCATATTCGCCCCGCCTCGCTACGCGGCCTAAACGAGGATCGTAGCGTCTTTGACGGCAACGTGAATTGCTTCCGTCGGATCGCCGGCTGGAACGGCCTCGGGGTGACTTACCCGATTCCGAACCCGCCGACCGGCGCGACACTGTACCCCTTAACGGTCGACGGTGATACCAACGGTAGCAGCAACACCTGGTTTGGCGGCCCACACGGGAACGTCTGCCAGTTTGTCTTCTGCGATGGCAGCGTCAAGCCGGTTTCCGTGACGATCGATTCGTATGTCCTGAGTTACCTGGCGGCCCGCGCGGACGGCCAAGTCATCAACAGCAGCTCGTTCTAATCCGCACGAGCCAGGAGCAAATAAGGAGGATGAATCCGCCGGATGCGCGGCGGATTCATCCTTCCTCACCTCGGGTCTTTCATTCGTTGATTCGCGAGGAAACATGTGATGGCGACTTGCGGAGCTGCTCGTGGCCGCGGCGGGAGCTGGTTCGGCCTGGCGTTGGTCCTAACCGCCCTGTTCGGCTGCGGCGCACCGAAGACCTACCCGGTCAAGGGGAAACTTGTCTTCGACAAAGGCGATCTCAAGCTGTTAGCGGGCAGCACCCTTTACTGTCAACAAGAGCAAGATCCTCTGATCAACGCCCAGGGGGACATCAACGCCGACGGTAGCTTTACGCTGGGGACGTACAGGCAGGGCAAGCCCGTGCCCGGAGCGTTCGAAGGGACGTACCGGGCCTGGATCAATCTCTCGTCCGAGAACGGCCCCGAGGAGACCCAATTCCGCAAGATACAGATCGACCCCCGCTTTCTCGACGGCAAGGCCTCGAACCTGACCTTCAAGGTCCCCGCCACTGGGGAGGTGGTCCTCACCGTCACGAAGGCCAGGCCTGGAGCGAAGCTGCCCTCGGCCCAGCCGGCGGTCGGCGTCCGCTGTGACGAGTTGGGCGTGTTAAGCTTTTAGCGTGGCTGGCACTCCCGCATTTTGTGCTACTTGTTTAGCCCTGAGCACTCGGGCGAGCGCGGGCCGCGCGCTCGCCCGAGTGCTCAGGGCTAAACGGAATCTGATTAATCGACAACTCCTTAACTCAACGGCCGGGCGCCGTTCCAGAAGGCCTTGGTCAACGCCAGGTTGATATACTCCGGCGACGACAAGATCGACACCTGAATGGCGGCGGGATCCCCGCCGGCATTCCAGTAATTGACGAAGTCTTGCGCGCCGAACGGCGTGCCCAGCGGGATCAGGCGGGACCCATCCGCGGGCGACGACGGGTAGCGGCGCAGCAGCGCAAAGAACCAGCTGCTAATCGAGTTCTGGTAGTATTCCGGCTGGGTCAGCAGCGTCGTCGGCAGGACCACGCGAATGGGATTGGTCTTCGCCACGTTTGCCCAGTAGCTCCCCTGCCCGAGCGACGCGATCGGCAGATGGCCCAAGAGGTCCACGAAGACGTCATTGATGTAATTGTTGACACTGCCGCCGGCCCGGTTGTTGAAGTACTCATCGCTCCCCAGGATGCTGTTTTGCAGGGCGTTCCGCGCTGTGCCATTGTTCAGTGCGTTCACGAAGTTGGCCCGCTCCGTCGGGGACGGCGCCCGATGCAGATACGACTGGAACCAGCTATCGACCAGCACACCGTTGTATTCGCCGGAGCGGACAATGGCACTGGCAACCGCGCCAAATGTGGTGCCGGCTTCGAACGCATGCAGCCAGAACACGACTTCATTCGCTGACGGCGCTCGTCCCAGCATGTCCTGGTAAGCCGCCCGCAGCCAGGAACCCTCTGTCTGGGTGGTGGCGTAATCGCCGTTGCTGGTCAAGATATCGGCGAGGACCTGCTCCTCGAGCTTGCCGCGACGCAAGTCGTAACTCGCCGCCGCCAAATTGTCGGCGGAGGGCGTCGACTGGCCGCCGGGCTGGTAGGCGTTATACCACAGCGTGACCTCCCGGCTGGTCAGTTCCGGGGAGCGCAAGAAACCGATGACCACGTCGGGCCGGGTGATTTGACCCGCGGCCAGGGCGTTCACCCATCCCATCTCTTCGCCGCCACCCGGAGTGCGGCCGAGCAGGGTTTGATAGAGGTACGTGATCCAGCTCTCGTTGGTGCCACCGGCCCGGTTGAACGATTCGAGCGAACCTGCGATCAGGGCCTGGTTGGCGGCATAGGTCTGACCGCTGGCCAGGAAGGCTTGCCAGTTGGTCAACCCGCTCTGCTCCGCCTGACGACCGAGATAGGTCTGATACCAGCTGTTGATGAGCCGCGCCCGGGCCTCGCCGCTGCTGATGATCCCCAGGATGGGATCCCGTAGCGACGAGGAGTGATCGAACAACGGCCCCCAGAAACCGGAGAGCTCCCCAGCCGTGGGATTGCGCCCCAGGGCATTGACATAGAGCCGGTTGATCAGCGGCGTCGAAAAGCTGTCCGGCCGGTCCACGACGTCGCTATTGCCATCCCGGCGCAGCTGGCTCCAGGGCGGCGTCAAATTGGTTGGGTCCAGATTATAGATCGACAGGACGCTTGGGGAGAGCAGGTTGCCTTGGCCGTCGCGGGCGTTGCCGATGATGGCCAACTGGTAACTGCTGCCGCCCTTGAAATGCCCGACCGCCGCCGCACCGTAATGCGGGATGAAATCCGCGTTGTCATAGAACTTGGTGCCGCTGGCCCCGGAAAAGCCGCGCAGAAAGCCCTCCGCGCCAATGATCACATCGGGCCGGTTATCGCCGTTGATGTCGGCGATGATCGGCGAAGTATACAGATTCTGGGCGGGGAACGCCTGCACCGTCCACAGTTTATTGTTATTGCCACCGGGACCAATCGCTTCCAGCTTGCCTTGCCCGTCGCTGACCACGACGTCCAAGGTGCCGTTGCCCATGAGGTCAGCCACGGCCGGCGACGAGTACACTCGGGCATCCACGTTCGAGGGGCCAGTGACATAGGGCCATCCTGGCAGGTCATTCCCTTGCGGATCCAGGGCATAGACCATGTTGCCCGGGTACGGAGCAGCCGAGGGTTGCGGATAGAAGTAGCCTGTGCCGACGATAACATCCAGGTAGCCAGTTCCCTGCAAATCCGCGAGCACTGGCGCCGACCAGATCACCTGATCGGTTCGCTTGACCCACTCGCGATGGCCGTCCGCGCTCAACACGTTGATTCGGCCGCCCTGCCAATAGAATTGCGACGGGCTGGAGTCGCCGCCGACGACAACCTCCAGGTGGCCATCCCGATTGAGGTCCCCGATGGCGACGCCGCTAAAGATGGTGTCGTCGTTGTTGAACTGCCACATGATCTGGCCATTGGCATGGAAGGCGATCACCTTGGTGTTGAAGGAGGTGGCCACGATCTCCGGCACGCCGTCGCCATCCAGATCGCCAGCGGCAAGGTTGCCATAGACCCCATTGTGGTTGTTCACCGGGGCACCGACACTCTGCGGCCAACCCGGCAGGATATTGCCCGTGCGTGCATCCCAACCGAAGACGTAGCCGTTGCTGTTGCCGGCGAAGACGGCCCGGCCGCCAGGCAGGTCGACGACCACCGGGGTCGATTGCATCTGGCCGGTGAACTGACCCGTGGCGTAAACGTGATCGATAAACGCCTGCCCATTCGTGGGATTGTACTTGTAGGCGTAGAGCTGCCCGTTCCCGCCTGGCGTGAGCACTTCTTGTTGGCCGTCGCCATCGAGGTCGGACATGACGGCGGAGGCGTTGAAGGGCCCCAGCGAGTAATCCCAGGCGCTGCTGGCTCCGGGCAGCGTGATGTTTGTCATCAGGACCGGAGTGGCTGGGGTCAAACGGTCCTCGAGGACTTCGAGTTGCAACGGGATGCGGCGCGGACGGTGCGAACGGGCCATAAGTCACTTTCTCAATTGGGGAGACCCGGTAGTCTAAAAGATCAAGAGGGGCTGTAGGAAATATAGGTGCAGTTTTCGGGCGGTTCAAACCGCTTTCCCTATCGTCATCGATTTATATGAAGATGCCAGCCTGCAAAGACCGCCGTTGCCGGACGCGCTTACAGTATTTTGTGGCGGAAATTTTGCAACTGGCCGCGCCCCCCCGGAAAGTTGCAAACTTGCCGCCACAATGCGGTTACCTGCTTTTGAACCAGGCCGGAAGCAATGCCGGCATCCCCGCACAAGCTATTCGTGAGAGAAAGGTTACAGCGATCGATGTGACGCCGGCAACCGATCTGCACCCACCCAACACCCGTACGTTCCCGCGGACAGCTAAAGAGACGGAAATCGCGCGCTCGAACTATTTGGGCACGGGCACTTCGCGCAACTCCATGGGACCCAGACAGCACTCGCAGGTTTTCTTCTCAAAGCGCTTGATCGAGCAGATATCGCACCAATAGTAGACCTCGTGCAGCTGCCCGTTCTGAAGGCTATGGACTTCCACCACCTGGAGCAGCGGACTGCCGGGCAGAAGACGGCCGGTCAGGCGCATGGCACGATTGAGGAGACGCTCATCCTTGAAAAACATTCGCGAGCCGTCGTCTTTGATCAGGGGATACACCTTGCCCTCGCCGCTTACCAGGGCGAGCCAGTGCGGGGCGGCATCGGCATCCAGACGTCCGCTCATCTTTTCTACCAGCCCGGCCAGGGGAACGACCTTGCCGTGGTAGTATTGCGGCGTGCTCGCTTCCGGAGCCGCGCCGGCCGGCGCGAACAAAACAGGCGTCAGACCCAGCACCAGCGCCAGTCCCAGACCCAGGTAGCGCGGCAGAGGACCGAACATGGTGATCTCCAATGCAAAAAACGATGAAGGATGAATGATGAACGATGAACTGAAACCCCTTATTCATCGTTCATCGTTCATCATTCCTCGTTTCTTCATAAGTCCTTCCACAGCTCTGATTCATAGTGCCCGCGCTTGTTTTCGAGTTCTTCCTCCGTCACCGAACTGCGGAAGTGCAGCTTGGACAGGTCCATGCCCGCCTTCTCGGGACGCAGCGGCTGCCGCGGTGCCGGTTCGGGCGTGGGCGGCTTTTCCTCGACTGGGGGTTGATCTTCGCGGTGCTTGTGCCGCAGGTACATCTTGATGGGCACATCGTTGAACGGCAAGTGGTCGCGGAACGTCTTCAGCAGGTAGCGCTGATACGGCGGGTCGAACAGATCCGGCCCGTTAGTGAACAGGACGATGGTCGGCGGATGCGTGGCGACCTGCGTGCCGTAGAAGATTTTTGGCCGGCGGTTCTGCCGCAAGGGCGGTGCCTGCTGTTCCAGCGCTTGCCGCAAGATGCGATTCAGATCCCCGGTGTTGACCCGATTGGCGGCCTGTTTGTGCAAGTTCTGGGCGAGGTTGAGCACGGTGTGGACGTTGCGGCCATTCTTGGCGGTGATAAACGCGATCGGCACAAAATCCAGGTTGGGAAACGTCGCGCGGATGTAATGGCCAAACTTACTCGTCGGCATCGGAACCATCAGGTCCCATTTATTGACCACGAAGATGGCCGGTTTGTGCTGCTCCAGGATGTAGCCGGCCAACTGCTTGTCTACCTTGCTGATACGCACCCGCGGATCGAGGAAAACCAGCACCACATCCGCGCGGCGGATCGAGCGCTCGGCCCGGGCGATGCTGTAAAACTCGATGTCGGAGCTGATGCTTCCCTTGCGCCGCACGCCAGCGGTGTCGATGGCGACGAATACCTTGCCGTCGCTCTCGAAGCGGACGTCCACGCTGTCGCGGGTCGTGCCGGGCACCTCGCTGACGATCATGCGCTCGCTCTGGGCCAGGCTGTTGATGAACGTGCTCTTACCCGTGTTGCGCCGGCCGACGATGGCCAGCTTCATGGTCACGTCCAGATTGGGCGTTGGCGCTGCCAGCTCCGGCAGGCGTTCCTGAATGAGCTGCAACAATTCCTTCTTGCCCCGGTGCTGCTGGGCACTGACGCAGATCAGCTTACCCCGGCCCAGCTTGTAAAACTCCGCAGCCTGCGGATCCAACTGGGGGCTATCGGACTTGTTGGCGACAAGGATGATCGGCTTGGTTACATAGCGCAACCGGCGCGCGACCTCTTCGTCGAGGGGGTTCAAGCCGACGCGCGTATCAACCACGAACAGAATGACATGAGCCTGGTCGATGGCGGCTTCAATTTGACGTTCGATCTCAGCCGTGAGGTTGTCCACATCCTGGATGCCCATCCCACCGGTGTCGACCAGCTCAAAGAATGGGCCGTCCGCCTTGATAAGCGTGGAAACGCGATCGCGTGTCACGCCGGCGGTCGGATCCACGATAGCGATGCGCCGTCCAGCCAGCCAGTTGAACAGCGACGATTTGCCCACATTGGGACGGCCCACAATGGCAACGACAGGTACAGCCACAGTACAGCTCTCCGTTCGACGCAGAAGCACGCCACGTTCTGCTATTGTACCGAGTTGCGGGGCTGTGTGCAGCTGGGGACAAGGGAGCCGTTCTCGTGAGATAGGTTTCCCAACCTGTCGGGCAGCCCGACAGGTTGGGAAACCGCTGCTAGGATCTGGAACGGCTCGGTTTGCCAAACGCCCATTCGTGAACTACCTTTTCCACGTCCTCCTCCAGCTACTTCTTGCTGGATTTTGCGAGGGAGCTGCCATTTCAGGAGCAGCGGCCAGGCCATTGCCGACATCTCGGCTCATGTCAAGGCAAGGTATCCGCAGGCTCACGGCTTTCGGTTTGGAGCAATCTGTGTGGGCAAGCCAAGTGTTCACTTCCTGAACCACAATCACGCGCCCAAGCTGGCTGATTTTGTCGACCTGGATGCCGGGCAAGTCGACGAAACGGCTCCTACAATCCTCTCTCGCCAGGGTCAAGAGAGTGCGGAAGAGCTCCCAGAAAGTCCCGTGCGTGCGACTGGCCGCCAGGATCTTGCTCATGCTG
>JBGQLF010000109.1:0-12583 GCA_041499985.1 Gemmataceae bacterium | reverse complement strand
CCTGTGCGGCTGGCCTGGCCACGTTGGCCGTGCTCCGGGAACCCGGCGTCTATCACCGCCTGCATGCCGCAGGTCAGCAGCTGGCGCAGGGACTTCGCCAGGCTGCGGCGGACACCGGCGTGCAGCTCCAGGTGCTCGGCGATGGTCCGGTTTTGCAAGTGTGTTTCACGGACCAGCGGCCCCTGCGAAACCATCGCGACCTCCTCCGCGCAGACAAAAAGAAAGCCATCGACTTCGGTTACGAGCTGATCCGCCGCGGTGTCTACTGCACGCCAGGCGGCAAGCTGTACCTGTCGCTCGCTCACACCCAGGCTGACTTCGATCGCACCGTCGAGGCAGCGGCGGATGCCTTCAAGGCGTTGCCAAAGGGATCCTGAGGAGAACTCCCGCATGAGATGCCAACGCCATCTCCGCTGGCTTGCAGCTGTGGTTGTCGCAGCCATGTTGCCTCTGCTTTGGGCTTCCACAACGGACGCTGCCGAGGTCAAGAAACCCAACCTCGTATTCATTCTGGCGGACGACCTCGGCTACACCGATCTCGCCTGCTTCGGCAGCAGGTATTACGAGACGCCGAACATCGATCGTTTGGCAGCCCAGGGCCTGCGTTTCACCAACGGCTACACCTGCGGCCCCAACTGCCAGCCGACACGGGCCGCGCTCATGAGTGGCCAATACGGCCCGCGCACCGGCATTTACACCGTGGGAAGCATCGACCGCTTCGACTGGCGTAGCCGGCCGCTCCGTCCTGTGGATAACGTGCAGCAGCTGCCTCTCGAGAAGGTGACGATCGCGCAGGAGCTCAAAGCGGCCGGCTACGCCACCGCGATGTACGGCAAGTGGCACCTCGGCCAGCAGGGCAAGTATCACCCTGGCCAGCGCGGTTTCGACGAGGCCATCGTGTCGATGGGCAGGCACTTCGATTTTGTCACCATCCCCAAGGTGGACTACCCGCACGGCGCCTACCTGGCCGATTTCCTGACGGATAAGGCGCTGGACTTCATTCGCCGGAATAAGGATCGGCCATTCTTCCTCTATCTACCGCATTTTGCTGTCCACTCGCCGCACGAAACCAAGAAGGAGCTGATCGACAAGTTCAAAACCAAACCTGCCGCGGGTGGCCATCACGACCCGACTTACGCCGCCATGATCGCCAGCGTGGACGAGAGCGTCGGGCGGGTAGTTGCCTTGCTCGACGAGTTGAAGCTGGCCGAGAACACCCTGGTGATCTTCTCCAGTGATAACGGCGGCGTCGGTGGCTATGCCCGCGAAGGGCTCAAGCGGGCGGGCGACATTACGGACAATGCCCCGCTGCGCGGCGGCAAGGGAATGCTCTACGAGGGCGGTATCCGCGTGCCCTATATCTTCCGTTGGCCCGGGAGTGTGGCCCCTGGCACGGTCTCCGACGAGCCGATCCTCAGCGTCGACCTGTACCCCACCCTGCTCGAGCTCGCGGGGGCCAAGCCTCCCGAGAAGCGCCCTCTCGACGGCGTTAGTTACGTCAGCCTCTTGACGAGCGGCGGCAAGGGGAACCTGGGGCGCGAGGCGATCTATTGGCATTTCCCAGGCTACCTCGGTGCCGGGCCAGGCAGCTGGCGCACGACCCCGGCCGGCGCCATCCGCGCGGGGGACTGGAAGCTCCAGGAGTTTTTCGAAGACGGCCGGCTAGAGTTGTATAATCTGAAGGAAGACATGGGCGAGAGGCACAACCTCGCCGTCCAAATGCCCGGGAAGGTGAAGGACCTTCACGACCGGCTCGTGGCCTGGAGGCAATCGATCAAGGCCCCGATGCCGACGCCAAACAAACCTGCTGAGGTCAAACCATGAAGTGGATGCGAATGCTTCTGTTCCTGGCTCTGCTCGGCTACACGCTGCCGGCTGGGGCGGCGGACCGGCCGCGCAACGTGCTCTTCATTGCCGTGGACGATATGAACAACGACCTCGGCTGCTACGGCCATCCGCTCGTCCAGTCGCCGAACATCGACCGCCTGGCCAAGATGGGCGTGAAGTTTGAGCGCGCTTACTGCCAGTTCCCCTTATGTAGCCCCAGTCGGTCGTCGCTGATGACCGGCCTGCGCCCCAGCACGACGCGCGTCTTCAATCTGACCTACCACTTCCGGACAGGCCTGCCGGATGTGGTGACGCTGTCGCAGTTGTTCAAGAACAACGGCTATTACGCCGCCCGCGTGGGCAAGATTTATCACTATGGCAACCCCGGGGACATCGGCACCAGCGGGCTGGACGACCCGCCTTCGTGGCATCACGTCGTGAATCCCGCGGGGCGGGACAAGACCGTTCTCGAATCGGACATCATCAACTACACTCCGAAGCGTGGCCTCGGCAGTGCCATGGCCTTCCTTTCCGACAAGCAAGGGCAGGACGAGCAGCACACCGACGGCAAGGTGGCCCTCGAGGCGATCAAACTGCTCGAACAGCACAAGGATCGACCGTTCTTCCTCGCCGTCGGCTTCTACAAGCCGCATACGCCTTACGTCGCGCCTCAGAAGTATTTCGATCCTTATCCGATGGAGAAGATCCAGCTACCCGAGATAGCGCCCGAGTCCCTGAAGGACGTCCCCGCGCCGGCGCTCGCTTCGACGCAGCCCCGGCCTTATTTCGGCGTGACCGTCAATCAGGCACGGGAATGCAAGCAGGCCTACTACGCCGCGATCTCCTTCGTGGATGCGCAGATCGGCAAGGTGCTCGATGCTGTGGATCGGAACAAGCTCTGGGACAACACAGTCGTCGTCTTTTGGAGCGACCACGGCTACCACCTTGGCGAGCACGGCTTGTGGATGAAGCAGAGCCTTTTTGAGGAATCGGCGCGTGTGCCGTTGATCATCGTCTCCCCTGGCTCCAAGGGGAATGGCAAGGCGAGCCCGCGCACCGTGGAGTTCGTCGACCTGTACCCGACATTGGCCGATCTCACCGGCCTGACCCCGCCGAAGAACCTCGCCGGCGCCAGCTTGCGGCCGTTGCTCGATGATCCCGCCAAGCAGTGGGATCGGCCGGCATTCACGCAGGTTCAGCGGGGCGGCTTTCCCGGTTACTCGGTGCGGACCGAGCGCTGGCGGTACATCGAGTGGGACGATGGCAATCGCGGCGTCCAGCTCTACGACCACGACGCGGACCCGCACGAGCTGCACAACCTAGCGCATGAGCCGAAGTTCGCGCAGGTAGTCGAGGAGTTAAAGGGGTTGGTGAAGAAGAATTGGCCGGTGCGGGTAGAGGGCGGGGAGGCGAAACCCAGACCCAAAAAAAGCTAGTTGCTACCTGAGTTGTTGATGAGCCCGACGCGCCAGCGAGGATTACGGCGATTCCTCGCTCGCGCGTCGGGCTCAGGTCGGGCTCAAGATTCGGTCCATCGCCAGCGCTGGAATATCTCTTCGCTCGGCCCCGCTTCTACTGGTTGACGTCCTGCTTCGTGCGGAAGTGTGCTTCGAGGAACGCCTCCAACCGCTTCAATGTTGGATCGTAGTGCGGCGGCTGATTGAAGAAGCCGTGTCCGGCCCCCTCGGCCTCGTACAGCTCCGCCTCCACGCCTGCCTCGTGCAGCCTCTTTTGCATGGCCCGCGACTGCTCGATCGAGACGGTCTTATCCGCGGTGCCATGCAGGAACAAGAAAGGCGGCGCGTCCTTCCGTACATAGGTGATGGGCGATGCCTTCTGATATACCTCCGGCTTCTCCGCGAAGGTACCACCGAGGAACTTGGCGACGGGGCCCGCCGCTGGGACACTCTGTGCCCCCTTCTCCAGGTCGAAGACGCCGTTGAAGGGGATTACGAGTTGCACGCGGGTAGAGAAGTTGGCATTCCCGCCATTCCCCTCGAGCTCCTTGACCTTGTCGGTGACGCCGAGCAGAGCGACCAGGTGACCGCCGGCCGACCCGCCAGCCGCGGCGACGCGGTCCGGGTCGATGCGATAGGCCTGGGCATTGGCCCGCAGCCAGCGGACCGCGCACTTGCAGTCCTCGATCGCCGCCGGGAATCCCGCCTCACCCGAGAGGCGGTATTCGATGCAGGCGCCGACGTAGCCCTTGCCGGCAAGATAGGCCGCCTGGCGCTGGAAGGCGCCGCGGCTGCCGCCCTGCCAGCCGCCGCCGTGGACGAAAACGATGGCAGGCCGCAGCCCGGTCCCTTCTTTCGGCAGGAACAAGTCGAGCTTCAGGTCCCGACTGCCTCCCTTGCCGTAGACGAGGTCTCTCTTCAATTCCACGCCTTCCGGCAACCGGAAGGGCGGGTTCTGCTGGTTCTGGGCGCGGGCAGGACCCGAGAGGGCCAGCAGAATGAGGCACAGAATTGGCGGGACGGCGCGACAGAGGACACAGGAGCGGTACATGGTTTTTCTCCTATCGTGGCGGAATCCGCAGGGCAGTGACAGTCTTTTATAGGCTTCTCAGGGCCAACCGGCTCTCCAAGCAATGAGCTCTTTGACTTTCGAGGCCAGCAGGAGTACCGTAGCTGGCGTTCGCAGAAGCCTGTTCGTCTCCCCACTGCGCGGATGCCCAACCCGAGGAGCAAGTGATCATGCGTGTCCCGAGTTGCCTGCCGGCCCTGTTCTTCACGGCCTTGGCGTTTTTCCCCGTGGAGGGGGCTGCCGGCGCCTGGGGAGCCGAGTCGAAGCGACCCAATATCGTCTTCCTTCTCACCGACGACCAGGGCTACGGCGATCTGTCGTGTCACGGCAACCCAGTGCTGAAGACGCCGAATATCGACCGCCTCCACGCGGAAGGCGTTCGCTTCACCGACTTCCACGTCAGCCCGACCTGTTCGCCGACGCGCTCGGCCCTGATGACTGGCCGGCACGAGTTTCGCAACGGTGTCACGCACACGATCCTCGAGCGCGAGCGGCTGACGCTCAACGCCACGACTCTCGCCCAGGTGCTGAAGTCGGCCGGCTACACGACGGGCATCTACGGCAAGTGGCACCTCGGCGAAGAGCCGGACCCCTGGCCAGACAAGCGCGGCTGCGACGAGATGTTCATCCACGGCGCCGGCGGCATCGGCCAATCCTACCCAGGCAGCTGCGGGGACGCTCCTGGCAACACGTATTTCAATCCGGCGATCCTGCACAACGGCAAATTCGTCAAAACCAATGGCTACTGCACCGACGTGTTCTACGGGCAGGCTCTCCACTGGCTGGAATCCGTAAAGGGCACGCGCCCGTTCTTCTGTTATATCCCGACAAACGCCCCACACGCACCGCTGGATGTGCCGGAAGAGTACGCCCGGAAGTATGCCAGCAAGGTACCTGAGCAAGCGGCGAAGTTCTTCGGCATGATCGCCAACATCGACGACAACGTCGGCCGGCTGCTGGCGAAACTGCGCGAGTGGGGCATCGAGCGGGACACTCTGGTCATCTTTATGAACGATAATGGCGGGACCGCGGGGGTCCGCGTGTACAACGCTGGCATGCGCGGGGCAAAGAACACCCCCTGGCTGGGCGGTACGCGGGCGTCCTCCTTCTGGCGCTGGCCAGGGACGTTCCAGCCCGCGGACGTGGATCGGCTCGCCGCCCATATTGACTTCTTCCCGACCCTCGCGGATATCGCCGGCGCCAAGCCAACCGCTGCGGTGAAGGCGCAGGTGGAGGGCCGTAGTCTGCTGCCCTTATTGCTAAACGCGCAGGCCGCATGGCCCGACCGCGTGCTCTTCACGCACATTGGCCGCTGGCCCAAGGGCGCCAAGCCGGCGGACTACAAGTACGCCCACTGTAGCGTCCACAGCCCGCGCTGGCACCTCGTCTGCGACACCCGGGATGGCAAGAAGCGGTGGCAGCTCTTCGACGTCAAGGCCGACCCCGGCGAAAAGACCGACGTGGCGGCGAAGTACCCCAGCGTGATGGCGGAGCTTGAGTCGGCCTATGACAAGTGGTGGGATACGGTGCAGCCGCAGCTGGTCAACGAAGACGCCATCGGTCCGAAGGTGAACCCCTTCAAAGAGCTGTACTGGAAGCAATTCGGCGGAGGGCCGCAAAACCGCGGCGGCAAATGAGGCTCTTCCGTTTTTGGATGCGTAGAACGGAATTCATTCCGTTCGGGCGCGTTGCAAACGGAATGAATTCCGTTCTACGTTGCAGACTCCGCACCTGAAAACGGAAGAACCGCAAATGAGAGACGGCGGAGGATCCATGAAACGACTACTTGCATCGGTGCTCGTGACGGCGGCCCTGCACGGCGTGGCCCCCGCGGCGGAACGCCCCAACTTTGTGTTCGTCTACACCGACGATCAGCGCTGGGACGCCCTGGGCGTTGTCCAGCGCGAACACGGCGAACGGGGCCGCTTCCCCTGGTTGAAGACGCCGCACATGGATCGGCTCGCGGCAGAGGGAGTGCGCTTTCGCAACGCCTTCGTGGTCAATTCGCTGTGCGCCCCGAGTCGGGCCAGCTTCCTGACCGGCTGCTACGGCCACATCAACGGTGTCGTCAATAACCACACACCTTTCCCGGTCGATAATGTCACGCACGCCAACCTGCTGCGCCAGGCCGGCTACGCGACGGCGTACGTCGGCAAGTGGCACATGGACGGCCAGAGGGGACAGCGGCCCGGTTTTGACTTCTCCGCTAGCTTCGTCGGCCAGGGACGCTATTTCGACTGTCCCATCGAGGTCAACGGCAAGGAGACCGCGACCAAGGGCTGGGTCGATGACGTCGGCACCGACTTCGCCCTTCAGTTTATGCGGGAACACCGCGATCGGCCGTTCCTGCTGGTTGTCGGCTTCAAGGCTGCGCACGGCCCCTTCGACCCAGCGCCACGGCGCATGAACGAGTACGCCGGCGAACAGGCTCGGGCCGTGCCAAACCTCGGTGCCTCCGCGATCTATCGTGACCAGGCACGGCAAAGCGGTACCAATCAGCAACCGAATGATAAGGTAACGACGAACTTGAACTACTACCGGTGCATCACCGCTGCCGACGACAACCTCGGCCGTATCATGCAGACGCTCGATGAACTGAAGTTGGCCGAGAACACGATGCTCGTTTTCGCCAGCGATAACGGCTTCTACCAGGGCGAGCACGGCCTGGGCGACAAGCGTTCCGCCTACGAAGAAAGCATGCGCATTCCGCTCGTGGTCCGCTACCCGGAGCTTGGCGCCAAGGGCAAGTCGATCGATCAACTGGCGCTCAACGTCGACCTTGCTCCGACGCTGCTCGACTACGCCGGCGTCGCTATACCGCGCGCGATGCAGGGCCGTAGCTGGCGCCCGCTGCTGGAGGGCCGAGCCGACAACTGGCGCAAGGCCTTCTTCTACTGCTACTTCTTCGAGACCCGTTTCCCCACGCCGACTGTCACGGCGGTGCGGACCGAAACCGCCAAGCTTGTCAAGTACCCAGGCCGGGAGGAGTGGACCGAGCTGTTTGACCTCGTCAAGGACCCTTACGAGACCAAGAACCTCCGCAGCGACCCCGGGGCGGCCTCGCTGCGAAGCGAACTGGAGGCAGAATACGAGCGGCAGAAAGCGGCGGTGGACTTTCGCATCCCGCCGTTTGCCGACGACCCAAAGAAGGACGAGTCGCCGGCACCCCTGAAGGCATGGGTGTTGGAGTATCGCTTCGACCGCGACGAGGGCGACAAGGTCCTGGACGCGTCAGGCCAGGGCAACCATGGTACCGCCCGGGGCGCGCCGCTGGTGGAGGGCCGCAACGGTGGCAAGGCGCGGCGCTTCGACGGCAAGGGTTATCTGGACTTGCCGAAGACCGCGAGCCTAAACCCGGCCGTCGCGGGCTGGACAGTGGAGGTCACGTTCCAGGCCGACAAGCCAGACGGCATCTTGCTGGCGCGGGGCGGCCAGGCCAACGGCTACTGCCTTCATCTCGAAGCTGGCAAGCCCGTGTTCACGGTCGTGGCGCGCGGGCGTGCCTCGCGCGTTGTCGCCGAGCCGGCCGTCGGCATGGGATGGACTCGCGTAACGGCCCGGATCACGTCCGACCAGCGGTTACAGATATCGATCGATGGCAAGCCGGCGGGAGAGGCTCGACTGCACGAGTTCATCCCCCGCGACCCGAACGATGGCATGCAAGTCGGCGCGGATACCGGTAGCCGGGTGGTTGCGGGCCCGCTGTTGCCCCAGTTCGTTGGGCGAATCGAGTCGGTGCGCGTCTATAGGGGTGAATCGCCGTGAGGACCACCTAGGCTGGGAGCGGTTCTTCGTTGCAGCAGGGAGCCTCAGGCGACCATGTGGACTGGGTTGCCTGGGCCCAGTCTAAGTTCGCCGGAGAAGAAAGGAGCATGTCATGCCGTTCGATCCGAAGAAGCGGCAAAAGAAACAAGAACGCCGCGCTGCCCTCCGGAAGTCGAAACAGCGCGAACTGACCCGGGAGAAGCACGCTGGGCTCCCGGATCGCCTGAGCGCGGCGGCCAAGTACCCAATCCTTCACTGCTGGGCCACGGCCGACATTTGGGAGAAGGGCCTCGGCTGGGTGTGCCTGAGCCGAGTGCTTCCCAACGGCTCCGTGGCTTACAGCGTGTTCTTGGTGGATCGCTACTGTCTGGGTGTGAAAAACGCTATGGCCCAGGTCACGAGCCGATTCGACTACGACACGCGCGTCGCCCGGAAGATGCACTTCACCTTTAAGTCGAAGGACTTGCACCCGGCCGCGGCGCGCAAACTCGTCGAAGGGGCCGTCGAGTACGCAGGGGCGCTCGGCTTGCATCCGCATGCCGATTATCACAAGGCCAAGCTCCTCTTTGGCGACATCGACGCGAGCGAATGCACGGAAACCTTTGAGTTTGGCAAGGACGGTAAGCCTTTCTTCATTTCCGGTCCCAACGATACCCCCGAACGATGCCACCAGATCCTGGAGAAACTTGTCGAAAGTTGCGGCCGGGACGGGTTTCATTACCTGATCCCGCTCGCCGACCCAAGCAGCGTTCTGCCGAAAGCGCTCAAAGCGAAGGAAGTCCGGGTGATCGGCGAGGATGAGACTGGCACTATCCAGGACTGCCCGATGGACCTGTCCGAGGAGCCGGACCAACCCGGCGGCCAAGAATGAGACCCCTGCGAGGCGACTCTCTCAAGTCCCTGGATGGCTGTGACGGCTGGCGTTACCAGCCAAAAAGCCTCAAAAACCGCCCTGCCGCCCAGAATTGTCTTGATCCCGATAAGGGGAACAGGTTAGGCTCATAGGATTAGTATTGGTTGCCGCTTTCGTTAAACGGTATTTACTTTGTCCTCTTGGAGAAGGGAGTAACGATGCGTACTCCGCGACGTGGGTTCACGCTGATCGAGTTGTTGGTGGTGATCGCAGTCATCGCCGTTCTCATTGGGCTGCTGCTACCGGCCATCCAGAAGGTGCGCGAAGCAGCCAACCGAATGAGCTGCCAAAACAACCTCAAGCAGATCGGGCTGGCGTGCCATAACTACGCCTCGACCAACGACACTTTTCCGCCAGGATCGGGCACAATCGCCGCGGGTGCCAGCAGCGCCCCCTCCTGGCTGGCTTTGGTCCTGCCCTATATGGAACAGTCAAACCTGTACAACCTGTTCGATTTCACCCAAGACGTCAACTCATCCGCCTCGAATTACGGGGCACGCACCCAGGAAGTGAAGTCCTACCTTTGCCCCTCCGACCCACAGTCGGGCCGGCGAAATCAACCCGGGCTTGTCCCCGCAGGTACTGTAGACCCAGGCTTGAACTCGGGTCGCAGCAATTACTTGGGTAACAACGGTACCACGGCCGACACCCGTAGCACCGAGAGCAACCGTGTGGGGATTTTCAATTTCCGAACCGCAGCTGGCCCCGGCGGGACCACCACGATCACGACCCGTGTGCGCATCACCGACGTCACCGACGGCACAAGCAATACGTGCATGCTGTCCGAAACGCTGCGTTCGACGGTCAACGGGGGCTGCGGCGCGGGGACGCCGCTCACGGACTACTACAACCTGACCACCGTGTACCTGATCCCAAATACCGACGCTGGCTGGAGCCCCTATACGCCTCAGTTTGGGCCGCTGTTCAACGAGACCAGTAATCCCACGTTTGCGGGTCCCTATTATCATTGCAACTCCTGGGATTACGGACCGACCAACCGGATCACTTACCGCGGCTGTCAGTATTATCGCGACATTCCGCAAATGGAGGTCTATACCCACACCGTGCCGCCGAACTACACTGGCTATGACTGCGGGGATACCAGCATTACCATGGTCCACCAGGCGGCTCGGAGCGCGCATTCAGGCGGCGTGAACGTCTGCTTCGCCGACGGCTCGGTGCACTTCATCAGCAACAGTATTGCCTTCCCCGTCTGGCAAGCCCTGGGGACCCGTGCCGGCGGCGAAGCCGTCGACACGAGCCAATACTAGACAGACTCTCGACGTACTTGGGGTAGAGATTGTCCTGAGCAGTGTTCCCCCGCGACTAGGCGATCGAGGGAACACTGCTCATTTCGTTACTCGACTCTGCAACGGCCGGGATCGGCCTCATCAGGAGCCGCCCGGGGATGGGGAGAACCGCCATGTCCTTCGTGCATAAGAGCCCGCTCGTTCTCATCGCCATTTCTTTCCTGCCTTTGGGTTGCAGCGGGAAACCCAGCGCGGACCCTGAGATGACCCGCCGGAACACCGACCTGGGGGCGGTTTACGAGATCTACTCTCAGTACGTGAAGGCGAACCAGCGTCCGCCAAAGCAGCTGTCCGACCTCACCCAGAGACAGTACCAGGGAATCTACCCCGAGGGAGTCCGAGCACTTCAGAGTGGGGATTACATCGTCGTGTGGGGAGTGAACCTCGACAAGAGTGCAAGCACAGTGCTCGCTTACGAGAAGAATGCGCCCAAGCAAGGGGGGGCTGTGCTGCTCACCAACGGCAGCGTGGAGAAGATGTCTGCCGACCAACTCAACGCTGCCCTTAAGGCCAAGGGATGAATTCCAACGGCCGAAGCAGCACCATTTTACATACTTTCAGTATCCTCTTGCTACCGTTGACCGTCAGTCTGGCCGGTTGCCGCTGGCCTGCCGGTTCTATAACCTGAATCTGATCTCCTCGCCCCAAGAGTGCGCCCAGCGCGCACGCCCAGTGGTCGCTGCCCCAAAACCGGTTCTGCGAAAAACAGCTGCGTCTCCCGTAGACAGGCGACCCCCATCGGGATCTGCACCAAGGATTCCTGCTTTGATGGAAAGGGAAATCAGTGCCAAATGGGCATGATGAGGTTGGGACTCTGCCTTCCACCGAGGTTTGCCTGGTGCCCTTGGCAGAGGATACCGAACAGCACTTCCTCGTGAGCGGCTTTAGGCCCATCGATCCGCTCGCCCGCCCTGCGAGCGCGGATCGCGGCCGAATCCTCTGGGGCTACCTGTCTGCCGTCGTGGCCTTTCACCTCCTGTTACCGTTGGCGTTCGTCCCCTGGCTCTTCAGCTGGACCGGACTGCTCTTGATTCCGCTCGGCAATTACGTGTTCTGCTCGCTCGGGATCGGTGCTGGATACCACCGCCTACTCACGCATCGCAGCTACTCCTGTCCAAAATGGCTAGAGCACACTCTCGCCGTGCTCGGCGTCTGTTCGCTCCAGGATTCGCCGGCGCGCTGGGTGATGGTTCATCGGATGCACCACCAGCACTCCGACAGGCAGCCCGATCCGCATAGTCCACTGGTGACGTGGTTCTGGGGACACATGGGGTGGCTATTCGTGGAGAACCGGCAGCTGAGCAAGTTGGCCGAGTACGAGCGCTATGCCCGGGATATCCTCCGGGACCCATTCTACATGTGGCTGGAGCGCGGCCGGCTCTGGGTCTGGGTCTACGTGGTGCATGCGGTGCTCTTCTACCTGGTCGGCCTGGCGATCGGTTGGGCCTGGACAGGCACCTGGCTCGGAGGTGTGCAATTCGGGCTGAGCTTGTTCTTGTACGGCGTCGTTTATCGCACGCTGTTCACCTGGCATGTCACCTGGGGGGTCAACTCGTTCACCCACATGTGGGGGTATCGCAACTACGACACCGACGAAAATAGCCGCAACAATTGGGTCATCGCCCTGGCCACCAACGGGGACGGCTGGCACAACAATCACCACGCCGATCCGCGCAGTGCAGCCCATGGCTTCCACCGCTGGTGGGAACTGGATGTTACTTATCTCACGATCCGGCTGCTGGAACGGCTGGGGCTGGTGACTGATGTGGTCCCCATTCGGGTGCAGCCGATGCCGCATCACCAGTCCGCGCAGTCTGCGGGTTAGTGGTTCGATCCTACGAACCCTTGAGTCGTGTGGTAAACTGCTTGCGGAACTTCGCCACCTTGGGCGCGACGACAGCGCGGCAGTAAGGCTGACTCGGGTTCTGGCGATAATATTCCTGGTGGTACTCCTCGGCTTTGTAAAAAGCCTCGAACGGCACGACCTTCGTGACGATCGGGTGATCCCAAATCCGCGCCGCGTTCAGCTCGGCGATGGTTTGTTCAGCGACCTCCTTTTGCTGGGGCGTATGGTAGAAGATGGCGGAGCGGTATTGCGTCCCCACATCGGCCCCTTGGCGGTCGGGCGTGGTCGGATCGTGAATAGCGAAGAATACCTTCAGAATCTCGTTGAACGAGACAACGGATGGATCAAAGGAGACTTGCACAACCTCCGCGTGTCCCGTGCGGCCCGTGCAGACCT
>JBGQLF010000108.1:0-12610 GCA_041499985.1 Gemmataceae bacterium | reverse complement strand
GCGTGCCGGGTAAAACGGCCGGGGCCGCGCGGTTCATCGTCTTCCTCCTCGGGCGAGCGCGATCCGTTGGGCGGTGGGCGTTATTCTACCCCCAAGCAGCCACGCCGGGAAAGGCCGGTTGGACCCGCGTGAGCGCGAACCAACATAAGGGTACTTGCATGAACAGTTCCAGCTCTGAACGCGACCCGGTCGAGCGCTTGGCCGATGAATTCCTCGAGCGCTACCGCCGGGGCGAACGGCCTGCCCTGACGGAGTACACCGACAAGTATCCCCACTGGGCCGAGCGCATCCGCAAGGTGTTCCCGGCGCTGGTCCTGATGGAGGGGATCCGGCCGGCGACCGGCGAGACGACCGGGGCGGACGGCGGTGTCCCGGTTCTGGAGGAACAGCACCTCGAAATGCTAGGCGATTACCGCATCTTGCGCGAAGTGGGCCGCGGCGGCATGGGCATTGTCTACGAGGCCGAGCAGGAATCGCTGGGCCGGCATGTGGCCCTGAAGGTCTTGCCCAGCCAGGCCCTGCTCGACTCCCGGCACGTGCAACGCTTTCAGCGTGAGGCCAAGGCCGCGGCTCGGCTGCATCACACCAACATTGTGCCGGTCTACGGTGTGGGCGAGGAAGCGGGCCTGCATTACTACGTCATGCAGTTCATTCAGGGACTGGGACTGGACGAAGTCCTGGCCGAAGTGCGGCGGGTCCGCCAGGCCAAGCAAGGTTCGGGGGAGACTGCCAGCAGCGCCAGGCCCAGCAGCCGGCGTAAAGAGGTTTCGGTCGCGGTCGTGGCGCACGGGCTGTTGACAGGTCACTTTGAGGCGGGCCTGTCCGAACCGGCGGAGCTAGTTCCTTCAGCACCGACGCCCCTGCCTTCCGCCGAGGGCGAACCGGCCGTGCTCCCGGCGCCGCTCTCCGGTGCGGGTTCGGGAGTGCAGCATGATTCGGCGGTCCATCTGCCCGGTCAGACCAAGGGTTCCAGCCTGTCGGAATCGGGTCGCCACTACTGGCAGAGCGTGGCCCGCGTCGGCATCCAGGTGGCCGAAGCACTGGCCTATGCCCATAGCCAGGGGGTCCTGCACCGCGACATCAAGCCGTCCAACCTGCTGCTCGATACGCACGGCAATGTCTGGGTGACCGACTTCGGATTGGCCAAGGTGGCGGGCAGCGAGGACCTGACGCACAGCGGCGACATTGTCGGTACCGTGCGCTACCTGGCCCCCGAGCGCTTCGAGGGCAAAGCGGATGCCCGCAGCGATCTGTACGCCCTGGGCTTGACGTTGTACGAACTGTTGACGCTGCGCTCGGCCTTCGATGAGACCGACCGCAACAAGCTGATCGCTCAGGTGATGCACGCCGAGCCGGCGCGGCCGCGGCAGATCGAGCCGGAGGTGCCGCGCGACCTGGAGACGATCGTGCTCAAGGCGCTGGAGCGCGATCCGGAGCGGCGCTATCAGACGGCGGACGAACTAGCGGACGAACTGAAACGCTTCGTGGCCGGTGAACCGATCCGGGCGCGGCGGGTGAGCGCGTGGCAGCGGTTGGTGTTGTGGGCCAGGCGCCGGCCGGCCGTGGCAGCGCTGGTGGCGGTCAGCGGCGTGGCGGCCCTGGCCGTGGTCGGGGTCGCGGTCGCCCTCGTCTACAGCAGCCGGCTCGAAGACGCCAACAGCCGGCTCGGGGAGTCCAACGGCCGGCTCCAGGAGGCGCTGGAGGACGCGCACCAAGCCCGCAACACCGCGGAGGAACAGCGCCAGCAGGCGAACTGGTTCCGCTACGTCCATGCCATCAGCCTGGCGCACGCCGAATGGCGCGACGGGAACGTGACCCGGGTGCAGCAGCTGCTCCAGGAGTGCCGGACCACTCCCTCCCGCTGGGAATGGAATTACCTCCAGCGCTTGTGCCACGGCGATCTCTTCACCCTTCAGGACGAGGACGTTCGGCCCGACCTGGTGGTATTCAGCCCCGATGGTGCCCAGCTGGCCTCGGCCAGTGAGGAGCGGGCGACAGCGAAGGTCTGGGAGGTGGCGACCGGACGGGAACGCCACACCTTCAAGGTCCCGGGTCGAGGGATCCTGTGCCTGGCGTTCAGCCCGGAAGGCAAACGTCTGGCCGTCTCGTTCTTTGTCCAGCCCAACGTGCCGGGGGTGGTGAAGATATGGGACTTGCAGACGGGCCGGGAAGTTTTGACCCTAACCGGGCACAAGACGGAGGTTAGCGGCCTGGCATTCAGCCCGGATGGGACACGGCTGGCCACGGCGGGGCACGATAGAACCGTCAAGGTCTGGGCAGCGGCCACGGGCCAGGAGCTGCGCCAGCTCCAGGGGCACGCAGGCTTGGTCCGGGCCGTGGCGTTCAGCCCGGACGGCAGCCGGCTGGCCTCGGCCAGTCACGACTGGACCGTCAAGGTCTGGGACGTGGGGACCGGCCAGGATCTCCTTACCCTGAGGGGCCATCGCCACCCGGTCGCTGGTGTGGCATTCAGCCCGGACGGCAGCCGGCTGGCCTCGGCGAGCTACGACCGCACAGTGAAGCTCTGGGATGCGAGGACGGGCGGCGAGATCTTCACCCTCAAGGGCCACAGCGGGTGGATCCAGGGCCTGGCGTTCAGCCCGGACGGAGCCTGGCTCGCCACTTCGAGCTTCGTGGAGGAGGCGGTGCACATCTGGGAGGTGACGACCGGCCGGAAACTCTTCACCTGCAAAGGCCCTACGAAAGGGGTCTGGAGCGTGGCATTCGCGCCGGACGGAACCAAGCTCGTCGCGGGCGGCCAGGATGGCATCCTGAAGGTCTGGGGGATGACAGCCGGCGATGAACCCCTCACCCTCCAAGGTCACACCGCTATTTCGCACGTGACCTTCAGCCCGGACGGGACCCGCCTGGCCACAGCGGGATTTGGGGATCGGAGCGTGAAGATCTGGGATGCCCTGACCGGCCAAGAGATCCGCACGCTCCGAGGTCTTTTTGCGGACGTGATGGATGTGGCGTTCAGCCCGGACGGTCGAAGGCTGACCGCGGCGGGACGCAGAGACTTGCGGCTCGGCCAACGCGGGGCAGTCACCGTCTGGGACGCGGCCAACGGCAAGGAACTCCTATCCCTCGACGGTCAACGCTGCGTGGCGTTTAGCCCCGACGGGGCCCGGCTGGCCTCGACCAACGAAGCTAATTCCGTGAAGGTCTGGGACGCGGCCACCGGGAAGGATCTCCTCACCCTCGATGGCCATCAGGCCACGGTCATGAGCGTGGCGTTCAGCCCGGACCAGACGCGGCTGGCCTCGGGCGATTCCGGGCAGACGGTCAAGGTTTGGGACGCGGTCACCGGCCGAGAGCTGCTCACCCTCAAACACCCTCCGCGCATGACCGTCAATCGGGGCCCAATCCTTGGCGTAAAGTTCAGTCCCGACGGGACACGGTTGGCATCGGCCAGCAGTCAAGACACCGTGAAGATCTGGGACGTGGCCACCGGGCGAGAGCTGCTTACCCTCAAGGGACACGACAACGGGAGCAATCGGATGGCGTTCAGCCCGGACGGGACGCGCCTGGCTACGGCCGGCTATGATCAGCTGGTCAAGGTTTGGGACGTGGCTACGGGGCAAGAACTGCTTACTCTCAGGGGCCATACCGGGACGGTCGGCGACGTGGCGTTCAGCCCGGACGGGTGGCGGCTGGCCTCGGCCAGCTGGGACCAGACGGTGAAGATCTGGGATGCGCGGCCGGTGACCGCGGAAACGCCGGTCGAACGCGAGGCGCTGGAGCTGCTCGACTTCCTCTTTGCCAAGCCCCTGTGCCGGGCCGACGTCAAGGAGTACCTGGAAAACTCCCCGACGATCAGCCTCGCGGCGCGGCAGCTGGCTCGCGAATTCGTGGACCGCTATCGCGAGGAGCAAGACCCCGAGCGCTACCGCCAGGCGGCGTGGACGCTGGTCCGCCAGCCGTATCTGAATACTTTCCAGTACCGCTTCGCCCTGCACCAGGCTGAGACTGCCTGCCGCCTGGCTCCACGGGAGGGCAAATACCGCCTGATCCTCGGCGTCTCCCAGTACCGCACCGCCCAGTACCCCCAAGCCCTGGAGACGCTGGGGGAAGCCGACCGGCTGCACGAAGGCATCCCCGCAAACCTGGCCTTCCTGGCCATGACGCAGTGGCAGCTCGGCCAGCAAGAGCAAGCTCAAGCAACCCTTACCCGTTTACGGGAAACCACGCATAAGCCCGAGTGGGCAAAGACTGCGGAGGCACAGGCATTTCTGCACGAGGCCGAGGCCCTTCTGCAAGAGCCAAGGAAACCCGCCGGCCGGTGACCCCGCCGGTCCGCAACCGTTGCGCGGCCCGCTCAGAGGACGATGAGGACGTTGATGCCGGGGAAGCCCCGCAGGTTCTGGTCGTGGGTGAGGAAATCGGTACAGCCGTACTCCAGGGCACAGGCCAGGTGGAGCGCATCGGGTGTCCGGAGATTGCCGTGGGCGGCGCGGAGGTCGGCGGCGCGCTCGTACACGGCGGCGATCAGCGGCGCTGTGCGCATGGCGGAGGCGTTGAAGAAGCGGCGGTAGTCGTAGAGGAGGCCCGTCTGCGGATGGCGGACGGCGTGGATGGTGCATTCGAGGCGGCTGAGGTCGCTGATGACCAGGGGCGGGTTGTTGGCCTGGGCCTGGGCGAGGGCCTGGTCGGCCTTGGAACCCCGGGTTGGGTCTTGGCTGACGCTGTTGATGATGATGTCGCTGTCGAGATAGGAGCTCACGGATTCCCTCCGGCGGCAGGCTTGAGGGGGACACCCAGGCCGAGTCGCCGATCACGTTCATCCCAGTCAGCGTCGAGCGCCGCAAGCTCGGCCTCGATCTGGCCAACGGGGGGCGGCTTGTAGCCGCGGGCCTGCTGGGCCCGGCGGATCTGGGCCAGGGTGTCGAGGATCG
This sequence comes from Gemmataceae bacterium, assembly GCA_041499985.1. Taxonomy (GTDB): domain Bacteria; phylum Planctomycetota; class Planctomycetia; order Gemmatales; family Gemmataceae; genus JBGQLF01. The sequence goes on along the minus strand of JBGQLF010000108.1, from coordinate 7,715 downwards.
GCACCGACAGCGGGGGCGTTGACGGCCCCGGCAGGATCCGCAGCGTGACCTCGACCCGGCCTGGCCGTACGGGCGGGATGGTGTCGAGCTGGATGGTGCCGTCAGGTCGGAGGACCCCCTCGTGGGAATAGGTGTCGGAGGTCATGGACTGATTCTCCTGGGGGCGTTTGGTTCGACCGCGTGCATTATACACCCGGAGAGGGGGAGTCCAACAAGCCGATCGGCGTGGCAACCTACCGCATCGTGTCCACTTTGGAGTCTGGGAGCTAGGTAAGGATGCTAACACCAACGCCGACCGAATGCACCCGTCGAACCGGCCGGCAGCCTTGCGGGGGCCTGTCCTAGGCGCCATCGGAGTGGAAAGGGGGCTGCAACGTGTCACGCGACAGCCCCCGGCTGGCCAAGGGTTACCCACATTTTGAGCCAGGCTAACGCTTCCGAATTAATAATCAGCCGGAATCACCTCGCCGCCATTCTTGGTGACCAGGGCCGGCATGATGGTCATGGAAATGTTCGCCTGTAAATAACGGACCGAGCCGTCCGCGAAGGCGATATTCGCGCCGCCGGCATGGAAACTATACATGCCGCCGTTGTTGGTACAGTTGATGGCACACGGTCCTGGAGACGCCTTGCCGTCGGCGCTGCTGCCGTGCATTTGGTTGGGGTTGTCCCAGTCGGCCCAGCCCCCACCGTAGTCGGTAGCTGGGGTGGGTGAGACGTCTTTGTTGCCAGTGATAAACGTATGCGGCCGGCCGGAGTTTTCGCCAATAATAAGGGTCTGTGAAGTACCGTCGGTGACATCGCTAATGCGAACCCCGCCCCCGGTGAGCAGGATGCCGTTCGACTTGGGCGGCAACGGCGGGGTGGCCGGGATGAAGCCGTTGGTTTGCAGGGCCTGATCCACATTGCTGAAGGCCGCGTAATCGCTGACTGCCTCGGAGATGGGGTACGTGACGGGGTAAACGCGGGTAACCGGGAAGACCAGGCCGTCCGGGTGGGGCGCCGATGGACAGATGAAAACCTTCAGGGGGACGCTCACCAAGGGCTGGTTGGCCAACTCGTACCAATGGATACTGAAGTTGTAAGACCTGGAAATGTTCGACTGTTCGATGAAGGGGAGCAGGTAGGCCCCCAAGGCATGTTTCTTGGGCGTGGTGGCCTGGCCGGGCGGGAACGCGCTATAACTATCGTGGTAGCTATGCGTGGCCAGCCCCAGTTGCTTCATGTTGTTCAGACACGACGCGCGGTTAGCCGCCTCGCGAACCTTCTGGACGGCAGGCAGCAGCAGCCCGATCAACACCGCGATGATCGCAATGACCACCAGGAGTTCGATCAACGTGAACGCCAAAACCTGTCGTCGCCTACGAACCATGATCAGATCCTTTGACAAGAAAAGAAGGCGGGGGAAGGCGAACCGATCCTTTTACCCGATCTTTCTTCGGTGAGTGTACCCCTGGCGATGCCGGGCTGCAACGGTTTTCCCGCCAATGCGGGGGCGTGATTGAGTTGGGAATGCTTTTGGTTTTCGATCCGCCCGAAGCGCCGGCAAGGGCGCTTCGGGCGTTCCGAGGGAAGTGGCAAGTCTCACGGCTGGACATCAACCTGAACCGCCTGAAGGACTTCCCTGGTCGCATCATTCTGGACAAAAGCAACGACCTGAAGCCGCCTCAAGTTCAGGGGACGGTTCTCGGGCGGAAACTCGCCAGCGTCCAGGTACTGGTTCAGCTCTTTGCGCAGCTCCTCCACATTCACCGTCACCGTGTGTTTGCCGTCCTTCTGCTTCAGCGCGAAACCGTCGGCGCCTCCCGGCATGGCCCGGACGAGGTGATGGTGAAAGTGCAGGTTGTTGGCCCCCGTGTAGGCGGCCCAGGGCTCCACCAGAGCAAACCGTAGCCGTACCTGGTCGCCCGGTTCGTCCAGGTCGGCCACGTGGGCGGTGAGGGTGATCGTGTCGCCCTTCTGCACCGCATCGACTTGCAGCTGCGCTTTGGTTCGATTCTCCAGAAGCGTGTCAATGAGGCGACGATATTGATAGTGCTTGTCCTCGGTCTCTGCCAGGAAGCCGCCGCCGCTTTGCGCCTCCTTGCCGTTAAAGAAGATCGTCGGTGTGCCGAGAATCTGGTCGCCAAAATACTTCGCCCGCGCTTCCGTGGCGAGGTTGCTCAACGGATCGAAGCGCGGAATGTTCAGGTGGTACTGGAGGAGAACCACCTCGTTCCTCTTGTACGTTTTGCCCAGGGCGTCGAAAGCCAGGTCGGCCGCCACGCACGGTGGACACTGGGCGCCGGTGAACAGCTCGACCAGAACCCGGCGCTCGCTCTGCATCTTACGGCCGGCGTAGGCCTCGGGCTTGAAGGGCAAGACCTTGTTGACATGCGCTTGATGCGCCAGCTCCTCGAGCTTGTCGATCCGCGCTTCGATGCCCTTCGCCTCGGCCGGTTTGCCCGCCTTTTTCATCGTCTGGGCCACGACATGCAAGATGCGAAGCTGTTCCTCGGCATCCGCATCCCGTTCGAGCAGACGCTCGGCTCGGCGAGCATATTCGTAGGCAACCGGTCCCAGGCCGGCCTGGGAGGCTATTGCTTGCGCAATGCGGAGCGCCAACGTGCGTTCCCAGCGCGCACCATACGGTTGAGCTGCCCGAAAGGCCTTGTCCGCCCAGTCACGAACTTCGTCCGCCGTGGCCTTTTTCGCCGGCGCCTCGCGCAGCAGTGTCAGGGCCGCTTCGAAGAACTCCGGTCCCCCCTTGTTCTGGGCCAGGATTTCCTTGCTCAGCTCGAAGCGGTCGAGACTCTTCAGCTGGCTCGGTTCGAGCCGCGCCAGAACCAGCTGTCGGCCGTTCAGGTCCAGGGTCCCCAGGATCTCTTTCGAGCCTTCGGGAGACAACTTGCCCTCAAAGTTGAAATTCTGGCCATGGACGTGGATCGTGAATTGCAGGCGTTTGCCGCTGAGTTTCAGATCCGTCAGCTTGGTCCCCTGTCCTATTCCATCGCTACTGGCGAGGAGACTGCCTGTCAGTTCGCCGTCCTTGGGTTCCAGGCGGATCAGCCAGAGTGTGGGTCCTCCATCAGCGGCCGCCTTGACCTTCCAGGTGCCCGCCAAGCTGTCCTCGGCCGAGCGGGCCGCCTCGGGCAGTGCCAATAGGAGCGCCGCCATCAGTGTCAACCCAATCCGAAGCATGGTACTGTTCCTTTCGCAGTAGAGAAGTGATCGTCGAGTCCGAGGTACCACCTCTACCTGCAAACCGCGACGACAGGTGCGAAGCATTTCAGACACTAGTGCAAGATCGGTGCCGGACGGAGTTTCGTACGGCAGGGCTCGAGCGCAAGATGGGAGGCTATTTCTTGTTGGCCGCGCGCCGGCCGGCAAGCAGCTTTCGTTCATCAAAACTTGGCGGCACGTTCCGTCGGCCCTTTTTTGGTTTGCTCCCGGATGCCTGGAGCGCCGCAGTCACTGCTTTGCGCAATTCCTCCTCCATGGACCCGTGCTCATCGGCACCATGCAAACCACGGATTCGGTGCGTCACCTCTTCGATCGAATACGTCCCGTCGGCTCCGATCAACAGGAGGTTTAGATATTGTCGGTAGCAGTCTTCCGCCTCTTTCCGTTTGCCAAGGTTTTGGAAGCAAACGCCCAATCGATACACGGTGTCGGTCTTCAAGGAGTCGGCCCACTGCTGGGTCTCCCAGCAAGGGTCTTCCTCCGGCGACCGTTTGCTTTCCAAGAGCCAGGTGTAAATCCTCCAGGCGTCCGTGTGCTTCCCCAATGCATCCAGTGTGCCGGCTAGATGCCAGAGCGTGAGCGGGCAGTCGGCCACAATCCTGAGCGACGCCAGGAAGAGTTGTAAAGATTCCTCATATCTCTTTTGTTCATAGAAAGTAACGCCCAATTGCGTCAGCAACCAGTGATCGTGTGGGTCTTTCTGCCGCTCCCGTTCGAGCAGCTGCCGCGCCTTCTCCCACTCGTCTTGCCGGAAGAGGTCGTTAATCCGGTCGCTGAAATTAGCTTTAGCCATGAGGATCAATCCCCCTGTTCCTGTTACTCTAACCAGACAAAGGGTTACGACAAGGATGGATGGAGCTAGGCGCGGGCGGTATACTCGAATGGTTCACAAGGGCCGAGGCACCTCGCTGCGCCCTCGGGAAAGGATGTGCTCCATGTGCAAGTATCGCGATTCCATGCGTACGGGACTGCCGACTTTCTTGCTGGTTGCCCTTCTGGGAGGGATCGCTGTCCCTCCGTGCCCCGCCGCCGATCCGCCCGAAAAGGGAGAGCGTTCCTGGCTCCATCCGTGGCGTTCCTACGAGAGCCTACGAACCCGCATGGCCGCCCTGCGGCCACCGGAGATCGTCGAAATGCTCTGGAGCCTCGCCCACGGTTCGCAGATGGGACCCGGCGCGGGGTGGTTCCATCCCGGCGAAAGTCGCTACGGCTGGGGCTGGCTGGCGGCCCGTCACGATACCGATCACGATGGCACCATCACTGCCGAGGAATTCCAGGGCCCGGCCGACCTTTTCCAGCGTTTGGATCGCAATCGCGACGGCGTCCTGACCGCGGAAGACTTCGACTGGTCCGCGCGCTCGACGTATCAGCGCCAGGCTGGGTTGGCCGCGCAGTGGTTTCGCTTGCTCGATGGCAACAGCAATGGCCGCATTTCCCGAGAGGAATGGGAGGCTTTCTTCACCAAACTGGCCAAGGAGAAAGGCTATGTGACTCCTGAAGACCTGCGCGAAGCACTGCATCCGCCGGCGCCGCCCAGGACAGCCAAGGGGAGAGCTACGGAAGGGCCGTCGCCGCTGACGCTGCTCGCAGGGCTTTGCAACGGCGAACTCGGCTCCTACCAGGAAGGGCCACGCGTGGGACAGCACGCTCCGGATTTCACGCTCACGACCCAGGACGGCGGCCAGCGCCTGCGGCTGGCGCAGTATCGTGGCCAGAAGCCGGTGGTGCTGATTTTCGGCAGCTTTACCTGAGGGCCGTTCCGATCCCAGTTTGGGATCCTGGAAGACTTGCAGTGCCGTTACAAGGACCGCGCCGAATTCCTGGCGATCTACGTGCGTGAAGCGCATCCGGTGGAAGGCTGGCGGATGCCGTCGAATGACAAGGTCGGGATCATCATCCAGCAGCCGCGCGCCCAGGTCGAACGGGTCCGCGTCGCCCAGCAGTGTGGCACGGTCCTGCAAATGACCATGCCGCTGCTCGTGGACGAGATCGATGATCGCGTCGGCCATGCCTATAGCGGCATGCCCGATCGCCTTTATGTCATCGACCGCAATGGCCGGGTGGCGTACAAGAGCGGGCGCGGCCCCTTCGGTTTCGAGCCAGGCGAGATGGAGCAAGCGTTGTTGATGCTGTTCCTGGATCAGGAGTCGGCCGGGCACTGAAAGCGTTGGAATCGCATCGTGTCGCCTTTTGGACCAGTCGGAATCATGGGACACGTTTGAACATGCCAGTCAGGACTTGGACCATCTTGTTCGTGGGATTGGGCCTACTCGTCGCCAGCAGCCTGAGTGGCTGCTGGCGGACGCGTGCCGTCCCTGGCGCACAGGGCCAGAGTCCGCCTCCGATCTACATCGCGGACTGGGCCAATCACCGCATCGTCCGCATGGACGACATGGACGGAAGCAACTGGATGACCCTCGGCAGCGAAGGCAGCGGCGTCGGCACGTTCAGTTATCCAGTGGGCGTCTGCGTCGATACAGCTGGCCGGATTTACGTCACGGAGCAGCGCCATCAGCGCGTCCTGCGCCTGGGTGACATGAACGGGGCCAACTGGACTACTTTCGGCGCTCGCGGCAACGAACCGAAGCAGATCAATCGGCACATGGGATCGTGGATCTTCGTCGATGACTCGGGCCACATCTACCTCACATATGATGGCAGCCATCGCCTCGTGCGCATGGATGACATGAACGGGACCAATTGGACAACCTTTGGCAGCGAGGGCCGTGGTCCAGGGCAGTTCCGCTACCCGGCCGGCGTCTGGGTGGATGGGGCAGGCCGGATTTACGTGGCCGACTTTGACAATTTCCGGATCGTGCGCATGGATGATATGCAGGGCACGAACTGGACAGCGTTCGGCAGTTACGGCAGCGGCCCGGGACAATTCATCAATCCGTGCGGCATCTGTGTCGATGGGGCGGGTCGCATCTATGTGACTGATATGGGCAACGACCGTATTGTGCGCCTCGATGATATGAGCGGAGCCAATTGGACTGCGTTGGGGAGCTTTGGCACCGGCGCGGACCCAGGCCAGCTGTATGCCCCCTGCGGCGTCTGCGTGGATGAAGCCGGGCGCATCTACGTCAGTCAGTGCAGCAGCAATCATCGGCTTGTGCGGATGGACGACATGAGCGGCGCCAACTGGAAAACGCTGGGGGCTGGAGGCACCGGCCGCGGAGAGTTTACCTCGCCCATGGGCATCTTTGTGCGCGCCCGCCCCAGCGGGCCGCCCCTCATGAAAGAGGAAGGCGGAAGGAGGAAGGATGAACAAAGAGGTTCTGCTTCATCCTTCCTCCTTCCGCCTTCATCCGGTCTTCCGGCTCCCCTGTCCATCCGAGCGGCCATTGCGAAGAGCCTGCCGCTGCTCCAGAGCGGCGCTAAAACGTTTATGGAGTTGTCCGACGGGAAGTGTATCTCGTGTCACCATCAGGGGCTGATCCTGGACACGGTGGCCCTGGCCCGGGAGCGGGGCTTCGCGGTCGATGAGCAGCTCGAGCAAGCCCAGGTAGAGCGGGTGCACGGCTATTACGCGCGGCGCCGGACACGCTACCTGCGGGGCTTGCAGGACCCCGCGGCACAAAAGGTAGCCGATCCTTTCGGTAATTTCACGGTTTCTGTCGGCTACTGGCTCTCGGGGTATGCGGCCGAGCGGGGCAAGCCCGATGACTCCACGAGCATTGCGGCCCTCCTGCTGGCGAGTAAGCAGTGGCCGGATGGGCACTGGGACTTCGACGACATGTCCCGCGTGCCGATGCTGTCCAGCGACTTCACGACCACGGCCCTGGCGGTCAATGTCTTGCAGAAGTACGGGCCCAAGGAAGCCGCCGCGGCGCTGGCGCAATCTCTTGCCCGGGCCAAAACCTGGCTGGTGACCAGCCTGCCCAAGACCACGGATGACAAGGCCTATCGCCTGTTGGGCCTGACCTGGAGCCAGGCGGGCGACGCGATCGTGCACGAGGCCGTCGCTGCGTTGCTGGCGGAGCAGCGTGCCGACGGCGGCTGGGCACAGCAAGACAATATGCCCAGCGATGTCTATGCCACCGGACTGGTGCTGGTCGCGCTCCACCGCGCCGGCGGCTTACCGGTCACCGCGCCGGCCTACCAGCGTGGCGTCGCCTACCTCCTCCAGGCCCAACAGGCGGACGGTTCCTGGTTCGTCAAGACGCGCGCCATTCCCAGCAATCCCTATTTTGAAAGTGGGTTTCCCTACGCCAAGTCGCAATTCATCTCCTATGCGGGAAGCTGCTGGGCCACGATGGCCTTGACCTTAACGATCGATCCCGGGAAATAGCCGGCGCCGAACGAACGGCAGCTTTCAGCGCTTTATGCTTGACAGCGTTCGTACCCCTCTCAACAATTCATCTGGAGGTGTGGTTCTCTAGGCATTTCTTGGGTTCGACAGGAGTCCGCGCCATGATTCGTCTCTGGTCTCTCGTTCGAGGCGTGCGCCGTAGCTTTACGCTGATTGAGTTGCTCGTGGTCATTGCGATCAT